>NZ_JACVTV010000130.1:0-11299 GCF_016624625.1 Stenotrophomonas sp. S41
AACATTCCTTTTCCAGAGGGAAAAGGTGTCAACCCAATTCAGGACGGGTCAGACCCACAAAAAAGGGCGCCGCAAGGCGCCCTTTTCGTTGCCGCAGCAGGCGCTTCTCAGCGCTCCAGCAGAGGCAGCTTGTCCGGCTTGCCGTCCCACTCGCCGGCATCGGCGGGCGGATCCTTGCGCACGGTCAGCACCGGCCACTCCTTGGCGAGCTCGGCATTGAGGCCCACGAACACTTCCTGGCCGGCCGGGACATCGTCCTCCGGGAAGATCGCGTTGACCGGGCACTCCGGCTCACAGAGGGTGCAGTCGATGCACTCGTCCGGGTCGATCACCAGGAAGTTCGGGCCTTCGTGGAAGCAGTCCACGGGGCACACTTCCACGCAATCGGTGTGTTTGCACTTGATGCAGTTTTCGGTGACGACAAAGGGCATAAGGGGGGAGGCAGATCCGTCTTCAAGCGGACAATTCTAGAACAGGTTGAACGCGCGCGCTGCCGTTGCACGCACCGGCACCCTGCGCGCTGACGATTCTGCACAGGCGGCAAGGGCATGCGGCCACCGCGCAGCAGCACTTTGCGGCACTGCACATTGCCAAGCCGGGGAAGCCCCCGGCAGACTCGATGTCCATCGGTGGACATCTGGCGGTGAAGCAGTGCGGATCGCAGGGACGGGCAGGGCATGAGCGTGTATCTGGGCATCGACGCCGGCACGCAGAGCGTGAAAGTGATCGCCTACGACGCGGCGGCACGCACGATGCTGGCGCAGCAGGCACGGCCGCTGGAACTGGCGGCGACGGCCGATGGCGGCCGCGAACAGAACGCCGCCGACTGGGTGAAGGCGCTGGTCGAGGCGATCCAGGCCCTGCCAGGGCCGGTGCGGGCGCGGGTGCGCGGGCTGGCGGTGTCCGGCCAGCAGCACGGCTTCGTCCCGCTGGGCCGCGACAACCGCGCGCTGGGCCCGGTCAAGCTGTGGTGCGACACCAGCACCGGCGCCGAATGCGAGGCGATCACCGCCGCCATGGGCGGGCCTGCGGCCTGCATCGCCGAGACCGGCAACGACCTGCGGGTGGGCTATACGGCCTCCAAGCTGCGCTGGACCCGACAGCACCGGCCGGAGGTGGATGCGGCGCTGGATGGCATCGCCCTGCCGCATGACTACCTGAATCTATGGCTGACCGGCCAGCGCTTCATGGAGGCCGGTGATGCCTCCGGCACCGGCTGGCTGGATGTGCGCCGGCGCGACTGGTCGCCGGCGATGCTGGCCGCCACCGACGACCGGCGTGACCTGGCCGCGCTGCTGCCGCCGCTGGTCGGTCCGGAACAGGGCTTCTCCCTGCTGCCGGCGATCGCCGCGCTGCTGGGGCTGCCGGCCGATACCCGCGTGGCGGTCGGCGGCGGCGACAACATGATGGCGGCCATCGGCACCGGCGCGGTGCGCGAGGGGCGGTTGAGCATGAGCCTGGGCACTTCGGGCACGCTGTTCGCCTGGCGCGCCACGCCCTGCGTGGATGCGCAGGGGCGCTGGGCCGCGTTCTGCGCTTCCGATGGCGGCTGGCTGCCGCTGATCTGCACGATGAACTGCACGGTCGCCACCGGCCAGACGGCCGCACTGTTGGGGCAGTCACCAGCGCAGTGCGAAACCCTGCTGGCGCAGAGCGCGCCCGGCGCCGATGGGCTGGTGATGCTGCCGTTCTTCAATGGCGAGCGCAGCCCGGACCTGCCGCTGGCGCGCGGCGCCCTGCATGGGCTGGACCTGCACAACCTGACCCCGGCCAACCTCTACCGCGCCGCGATGGAAGGCGCCAGCTACAGCCTGCGCCTCGGCTACGACGCGCTGGTTGAAGGCGGCCTGCGCGGGCAGCGCCTGGTGCTGACCGGGGGCGGTGCCAACAGCCCGGCCTGGCGCCAGTTGATCGCCGATCTGTTCCAGCTGCCGGTGGCCGTGCCGGTGCAGGCCGAAGGCGCCGCCTTCGGGGCCGCGCTGCAGGCGCTGTGGCTGTGCGAAGGGCAGGGCCAGGCGCTGGCCGACCTGGTCGATGCGCACCTGCAGTTCGACCCCGCTTTGGCCGCCCAGCCCGATCCCACCCGCGCGGCCGCGTACGAGGCCGGTTACCAGCGTTTCGTCCACCACCTGCAGGCGTTGACGCCGCTGTTCCAGCAGCGCCTGCCCTGATCCCGAAGAAGGAAGCATCGTCCATGGCAACCCCGTTCCATGTTGGTCAGCGTGAGTACTTCCCCGGCATCGGTCGCATTCCCTTCGAGGGTCGCGACTCCGACAACCCCCTGGCGTTCAAGGTCTACGACGCACAGAAGCAGATCGGCGGGCGCAGCATGGCCGAGCACCTGCGCTTTGCCGTGGCCTACTGGCACAGCTTCTGCGGCGCCGGCCAGGACCCGTTCGGGCCGGGTACCCGTGCCTATCCGTGGGACCACGGCGATACCGCGCTGGCCCGTGCCGAGGCGCGCTGCGATGCCGCCTTCGAGTTCTTCACCAAGCTGGGCGTGCCGTACTGGTGCTTCCATGACGTGGACCTGGCGCCGGACGCGGACGACATCGGCGAGTACCGCGCCAACCTCGCGCACATGGTCGAGCTGGCCAGCCAGCGCCAGCACCAGACCGGCATGCAGCTGCTGTGGGGCACGGCCAACCTGTTCTCGCACCCGCGCTACATGAATGGCGCGGCCACCAACCCGGATTTCGCGGTGGTGGCGCGCGCGGCGGTGCAGGTGCGTGCGGCGCTGGAGGCCACCGTGGCGTTGGGCGGCAGCAACTACGTGTTCTGGGGTGGCCGCGAAGGCTATGCCTGCCTGCTCAACACCGACATGAAGCGTGAGCAGGCGCATCTGGCCCGGTTCCTTGCCGCTGCCCGTGACCACGGCCGCAGCATCGGCTTCCAGGGCACGTTCCTGATCGAGCCCAAGCCGATGGAGCCGATGCACCACCAGTACGACTTCGACAGCGCCACCGTGGTCGGCTTCCTGCGCGAGCACGGGCTGGACGGCGATTTCAAGCTGAACATCGAGGCCAACCACGCCACCCTGTCCGGCCATACCTTTGCCCACGACCTGCAGGTGGCCGCCGATGCCGGCCTGCTGGGCAGCATCGACGCCAACCGCGGCAACCCGCAGAACGGCTGGGACACCGACCAGTTCCCGACCGACCTCTACGACACCGTCGGCGCCATGCTGGTGGTGCTGCGGCAGGGCGGGCTGGGCCATGGCGGCCTGAACTTCGATGCCAAGGTGCGCCGCGAGTCGACCGACCCGCAGGACCTGTTCCTGGCCCATATCGGCGGCATGGATGCCTTCGCCCGCGGCCTGGAAGTGGCCCATGCGCTGCTGCAGGCCTCGCCGCTGGAGACGTGGCGGCGCGAGCGCTATGCCAGCTTCGACCACGGCCCGGGGCAGGCCTTCGCCGCCGGCCAGCTCAGCCTGGACGACCTCTGCGCCCACGCCCAGCAGGCTGGCGAACCGCGCCAGCGTAGCGGCCGGCAGGAAGCCTATGAGAACCTGCTGAACCAGTACCTGCTGCGCTGAGCGGCCGGCCCACCTCTTTCGCGGAAGACCCAATGTCCACAGCGATTCCTGCAAACGCCGGCACGCGCGGCGAAAACACTGCCTTCATCGTCCTGATCAGCTGCGTGGCCACCCTCGGTGGCTTCCTGTTCGGCTTCGACAGTGGCGTGATCAACGGTACGGTCGACGGCCTGCGCCAGGCGTTCAATTCCAGCGAGGCGGCCCTGGGCTTCGAGGTGGCATCGATGCTGCTGGGCTGCGCGATCGGCGCGTTCGTGGCCGGGCGCCTGGGTGACCTGCTGGGCCGGCGCAGCGTGCTGATCATCTCGGCGGTGCTGTTCCTGCTGTCGGCGCTGGGTGCCGGCGCGGCGCATGCCTCGTGGCTGTTCGTGGCCGCGCGCATGGTCGGCGGCTTCGCGGTGGGTGCGGCCAGCGTGATGTCGCCGGCCTACATCGCCGAAGTTGCCTCGGCGCGCTACCGCGGCAAGCTGGCCACGGTGCAGCAGATGGCGATCATCAGCGGCCTGTTCGCGGCGTTCCTCAGCAACTTCCTGCTGGCCCGCGCGGCGGGTGCCTCCACCGAGGTGCTGTGGCTGGGGCAGGAGGCGTGGCGCTGGATGTTCTGGATGCAGGCGATTCCGTCGCTGCTGTTCCTGGTGCTGTTGCTGGCCATCCCGGAAAGCCCGCGCTTCCTGGTCGCCAAGGGGCGCCAGGCGCAGGCCGAGGCGGTGCTGGTGAAGCTGTACGGCGCGGCCGAGGCCCGCACCAAGCGCAGCGAGATCGAGGGCAGCCTGGCCCAGGACCAGCACCGGCCGAGCTTTGCCGACCTGAAGGAAAAGACCACCGGGCGCCTGCGCAGCATCGTCTGGGTGGGCATCGGCCTGGCGGTGCTGCAGCAGCTGGTGGGCATCAACGTGGTGTTCTACTACGGCGCGGTGCTGTGGCAGGCGGTGGGCTTCTCGGAAAACGACGCGCTGCTGATCAACGTGCTGTCCGGCGCGCTGAGCATCGGTGCCTGCCTGGTGACGGTGCTGCTGATCGACCGCATCGGCCGCAAGCCGCTGCTGTGGGTCGGTTCGGTCGGCATGGCCATTGCGCTGGCGCTGATGGTGGTGGCCTTTGCCAGCGGCAGCCTGGTCGATGGCAGGCTGCAGTTGTCTGACGGCATGGGCCGGCTGGCGCTGGTGGCGGCCAACGTCTACGTGGTGTTCTTCAACATGTCGTGGGGCCCGGTGATGTGGGTGATGCTGGGCGAGATGTTCCCGAACCAGATCCGCGGCTCGGCGCTGGCGGTGGCCGGTGCGGCGCAGTGGACGTCGAACTTCGCCATCACGGTCACCTTCCCGATGCTGCTGGCCGGCATCGGCCTGGCCGGCGCCTACGGCATCTATACGGTCGCAGCCTTCCTCTCCATCTTCTTCGTGGTCCGCTACGTGCGCGAAACCAAGGGCAAGGAACTGGAGCAGATGGAAGGCTGACGCGTTTCGGCATCGGCTTCGGAGGCGATCCGTTCGCGCCTCCCGGCTACGTGGGGGAGGGGGCAGGCCGCCCTCTCCAGGACACGCAAAATCCCCTCCATGGTGCTCGATGGCGCCATCCCTGGCGCCAACGGTCCTGGAGAGGGCGGCCTGCCCCCTCCTGACAGTTTCATGGTGTGTGCGGAAGCCGCGAAGCAGTGATCGACGTCTGCCGCGGCGGGCAGGAAACCGTCCAGAGACGGCGGGGCCCTTCGGGCCAGGACCGTTGGCGCCATGGATGGCGCCATCGAGCCCCCAGGGATGGGTTTACGGCGTGTCCTGGCCCGAAGGGCCCCGCCGGCTCAAGCCGATAGCAAAGAGGCGCCACAGCGACCAAGCACCCGAAGCCACAAACCCCGGAAAACGGAAAAGCCCGCACGAAGGCGGGCTTTTTCGGTTCCTGCTGCTGCGACTGGTGCTCCCTAGGGGACTCGAACCCCTGTTTTAGCCTTGAGAGGGCCACGTCCTAACCACTAGACGAAGGGAGCATAAAATTGTCGCTGCCGAGGCAGGAGCGCTAGTATATGCACCTCGATGCCATTGGGCAATCCCGAAACTTCAACCGGAAGCGCCAACATCAATTCCTCTGCTCCATCACCGTTCAGCCTGCGCGTCATCCCGCGCGACCAGCACACGATCTCCCGCAAGGACATCAGCCCGAACGCTCTGCGCGTGCTGTACCGCCTGCGCGATTCCGGCTTCGGCGCCTACCTTGTCGGCGGCGCCGTGCGCGATCTGCTGGTCAATGGCCGCCCCAAGGATTTCGACGTGGCCACCGACGCCACGCCCGAACAGGTCAAGCAGCTGTTCCGCAACTGCCGCCTGATCGGCCGCCGTTTCCGCCTGGCCCACGTGGTCTTCGGCCGCGAGATCATCGAAGTCGCTACCTTCCGCGCCAACAGCGATGACGGCAGCGGCGACCGCGAAATGGAAAACGGCATGCTCGTGCGCGACAACGTGTACGGCACCATCGAAGACGATGCCGTCCGCCGCGACTTCACCTGCAACGCCCTGTACTACGCCATCGAGGATTTCTCGGTGCGCGACTACACCGGCGGCTTCGAAGACGTGCAGGCGCGCCTGATGAAGCTCATCGGCGATCCGGTGCAGCGCTACCAGGAAGACCCGGTGCGCATGCTGCGTGCGGTGCGCCTGGCCGCCAAGCTCGGCTTCCAGATTGAAGAAGGCACCGCCGCGCCGATCCCGCACCTGGCCAACCTGCTCAACGAGGCCGCCCCGGCGCGCCTGTTCGAGGAAGTGCTGAAGCTTTTCCTGTCCGGGCACGGCGTCGCCAGCTTCAAAGGCCTGGAACGTTACGGCCTGTTCGACGTGTTGTTCCCCGAAAGCGCCAAGGCCCTCAAGTCCAACCGTACCGGTGCGCTGCGCCGCATGCTGGTGGAAGGCCTGGCCAACACCGATGCGCGCGTGGCCAACGACGAGCCGGTCTCGCCGGCGTTCCTGTTCGCACTGCTGCTGTGGCCGGCGTACTGCCGTGCCCAGGCCAGCCTGCTCAAGCAGGGTGTCGCCCCGGAAGAGGCGCAGCGTCGCGCCGCCGACCGGGTCACCGTGCAGCAGCTGAGCACCATCGCCCTGCCGCGCCGCTTCTCGCTGCCGATGCAGGAAATCTGGCTGCTGCAGTCGCGCTTCAGCTCGCGCCAGCGCAAGCGCGTGTTCCGCACGCTCACCCATCCGCGCTTCCGCGCTGCGTTCGACTTCCTGGCCCTGCGCCAGGTCGCCTCGGCCGAGCACGAAGCCGACGTGGCGTTCTGGCGCGAAGCGCAGGCGCAGTCCGGGCATGAGCTGGAATCCTCGCTGGATGCCATGCACACCGATGGTGGCGACGAAGAGGGTGGGGCACCGCGCAAGCGTCGCCGCCGTCGTCGTCGCACCGGTGCTGCCGCCGGCGGCGCCGCCGAGTAAGCCATGACCCTTGCCTGGATCGGCCTGGGGGCCAACCTGGGTGACGCGGTCACCACCGTCCGCGCGGCCATCGCCGCGCTGGATGGCCTGCCCGGCACGCAGCTGCGGCAGGCCTCGCGCCTGTACGCCACGCCGGCCTGGGGCAACGAAGACCAGCCGCCGTTCGTCAACGCGGTTGCCGGGGTCGAGACCACCCTGGCCGCCGGCGATCTGCTGCAGGCGATGCTCGCGCTGGAACAGCAGTTCGGCCGCGTGCGCGACCCCGCCGTGCACTGGGGCCCGCGCGCGCTCGACCTGGACCTGCTGCTGTACGGCGGGCAGGTGCTGGATGAGCCCGGCCTGCAGGTGCCGCATCCCTGCCTGCATGAGCGCGCCTTCGTGCTGGTGCCGTTGGCCGAGATCGCACCGGATCTGGCCATTCCCGGGCATGGACGCGTGCAGGATGCAGTGGTGCGGGTCGATGCCTGCGGGATCGCGCCGATAGGGTGATAATGACCGGGTTATCTCCCCCGGTTATCAGCACATGAGCACCCACGCAGACAGCAAGCCCTGGACCGTTCCCGCACTGGCCGAAGCCAAGCGCAATGGCCAGAAGCTGGTCATGTTGACCGCTTACGACGCCAGCTTTGCCCGTACGTTCGACGCCAATGGCGTGGACCTGATCCTGATCGGCGATTCGCTGGGCATGGTCGTGCAGGGCCATGATTCGACCCTGCCGGTGACCGTCGCCGACATGGTCTATCACACCCGTGCGGTGTCCCGCGTGCTGCAGCGTGCGCTGCTGGTGGCCGACCTGCCGTTCGGCGCCGACGCCACCCCCGAGCGCGCGCTGGAGGCTTCGCTGCAGCTGCTGCAGGCCGGTGCCGAGATGGTCAAGATCGAAGGTGCCGGCTTCAAGGTCGACATCGTGCGCTACCTGGTCGAGCGCG
The DNA here is from genome assembly GCF_016624625.1 of Stenotrophomonas sp. S41. Lineage (NCBI taxonomy): Bacteria > Pseudomonadati > Pseudomonadota > Gammaproteobacteria > Lysobacterales > Lysobacteraceae > Stenotrophomonas > Stenotrophomonas sp. S41. The sequence goes on from NZ_JACVTV010000130.1 coordinate 7,881, forward strand.
AGATTCCGGTGTGTTCGCATCTGGGCCTGACCCCGCAGTCGGTGCTGCGCCTGGGTGGCTTCAAGATCCAGGGCCGTGGCGATGCCGCGCGCCAGCTGGTGGAAGACGCCAAGGCCGTGGCCGCCGCCGGTGCCGCGCTGATCGTGCTCGAATGCATGCCGACCCCGGTGGCCGCCGAAGTGACCGCCGCCGTCGACGTGCCGACCATCGGCATCGGTGCCGGCCCGCAGTGCGATGGCCAGGTGCTGGTGATGCACGATTTCATCGGTCTGGACAGCGGCCACCGCCGTCCGAAGTTCGTCAAGGACTTCCTGGCCGAAGGCGGTTCGGTGGCCGGTGCCACCCGCGCCTATGCCGACGCCGTGCGCGACGGCAGCTTCCCCGACGAACAGCACGCCTACGCCCAATGATCCAGACCTTCAACGAACTCGGCGCGCTGCGCGAGCAGATCGCACAGTGGAAGCAGCAGGGCCTGCGCGTGGCGCTGGTGCCGACCATGGGCAACCTGCACGGTGGCCACCATTCGCTGGTGACGCTGGCGCGGCAGTACGCCGACAAGGTCGTGGCCAGCATCTTCGTCAACCCGACCCAGTTCGGGCCGAATGAAGACTTCAGCCGCTATCCGCGCACGCCCGAGGCCGACGTGGCCGGCCTGGAGCAGGTCGGCTGCGATGCGGTGTGGCTGCCCAGCGTCGAGGCGATGTACCCGCTGGGCGTGGACAAGACCACGCAGATGCACGCCCCGGGCGTGAGCGAAGTACTGGAGGGCGCCAGCCGCCCCGGCCACTTCGATGGCGTCTGCACGGTGGTCGCGCGCCTGTTCCTGCAGGTGCAGCCGGACGTGGCCGTGTTCGGCCGCAAGGACTACCAGCAGCTGGCCGTGATCAAGCAGATGGTGGCCGAGCTGTCGTTCCCGATCCAGATCGTCGGTGCCGAGATCGTGCGTGACGACGATGGCCTGGCCAAGAGCTCGCGCAACCAGTACCTGGATGCCAGCCAGCGCCCGCTCGCCACCACCATCCACCGCACCCTGCTGGGCATGCGCGAGGGCTATGTGGCCGGGCAGACGCGTGCGCAGATCGAGGCCGATGCCACCGCCGCGCTGCAGGCTGCCGGCTTCCAGGTGGACTACGCGGTGCTGCGCACCCCCGAGCTGGCCGAGCCGACCTTCGACGGCGGCGGCCGGGTGGCGCTGATCGCTGCCCGCCTGGGCAGCACCCGGTTGATCGACAACCTGGAATTCTGATGCCTGCGGGGTCGGATCCCTTTCCCGGTGGGAAAGGGCTCTGACCCCACTTCCAGCCCGCTACCTGAACAGGTTGCCGGCCGTGATGCCCCGCTCCGCGCGGGTGCTAGAATCCCCGCTTTCCTTTGCGTTGTGCCGTGCCATGCATCTGTCCCTGCTGAAGACCAAGATCCACCGCGCCACCGTTACCCATTCCGAGCTGAACTACGAAGGCTCGATCGCCATCGACGACAACCTGCTGGCTGCCACGGGCATCCGCGAGTTCGAACAGGTGCACATCTGGGACGTGACCAACGGTGCGCGCTTCTCGACCTACGCCATCCGTGCCGAAGCCGGCAGCGGCGTGGTGTCGCTCAACGGTGGCGCTGCACGCCACGTGCAGGTCGGTGACATCATCATCATCGCTGCGTTTGCCAGCATGACCGAGCAGGAAGCCGACAGCTTCAAGCCGAAGCTGGTGTACGTGGACGGCAACAACCAGATCACCCACACCAACGACACGATCCCGACCCAGGCCGCATGACAACGAACAACGGATTCGACTCGCTGCATTCCCACGCCCAGCGCCTGAAGGGCGCAAGCATCCCCAGCCTCCTCGCCGCCGAACCCGGCCGCGTGCAGGACCTGTCGCTGCGGGTCGGTCCGTTGTGCGTCAATTTCGCCCGGCAGAAATACGATGCCGCGGCGCTGCAGGCGTTGCTGGCACTCGCCGCCGACCGCGATGTCGGCGGTGCCATCACCCGTCTGTTCCGCGGCGAGCAGGTCAACCTGACCGAAGGCCGCGCCGCGCTGCATACCGCGCTGCGTGGCGACGGGGTCGATGCGCCGGTGGCGGCAGAGGCCTATGCCACCGCGCGCGAGATCCGCCAGCGCATGGGCGTGCTGGTGCGCGCGCTGGAAGACAGCGGCGTGACCGACGTGGTCAGCGTCGGCATCGGTGGTTCCGATCTGGGCCCGCGCCTGGTGGCCGATGCGCTGCGCCCGGTGACCGGTGCGCGCCTGCGCGTGCATTTCGTGTCGAACGTGGACGGCGCCGCCATGCAGCGCACGCTGGCCACGCTGGATCCGGCCAAGACCGCCGGCATCCTCATTTCCAAGACCTTCGGTACCCAGGAAACCCTGCTCAACGGGCAGATCCTGCACGACTGGCTGGGTGGCAGCGAGCGCCTGTACGCGGTCAGCGCCAACCCCGAGCGTGCGGCCAAGGCCTTCGCCATTGCCGCCGATCGCGTGCTGCCGATGTGGGACTGGGTGGGTGGCCGTTATTCGCTGTGGTCGGCGGTCGGTTTCCCGATCGCGCTGGCCATTGGCTTCGAGCGTTTCGAACAGCTGCTGGACGGTGCCGCGCAGATGGATGCGCACGCGCTGGACGCGCCGCTGGAGCGCAACCTGCCGGTGCTGCACGGCCTGACCGACATCTGGAACCGCAACGTGCTGGGCCATGCCACGCACGCGGTGATGACCTATGACCAGCGCCTGGCGCTGCTGCCGGCCTACCTGCAGCAGCTGGTGATGGAAAGCCTGGGCAAGCGCGTGCAGCGCGACGGTCAGCCGGTCACCACCGACACCGTGCCGGTGTGGTGGGGTGGCGCGGGCACCGATGTGCAGCACAGCTTCTTCCAGGCGCTGCACCAGGGCACCAGCATCATCCCGGCCGACTTCATCGGCTGCGTGCACAACGATGATCCGTACACGGTCAACCACCAGGCGCTGCTGGCCAACCTGCTGGCGCAGACCGAGGCGCTGGCCAACGGCCAGGGCAGCGATGACCCGCACCGTGATTACCCGGGTGGCCGCCCGAGCACGCTGATCCTGCTCGACGCGCTGACCCCGCAGGCGCTGGGCGCGCTGATCGCCATGTACGAACACGCCGTGTACGTGCAGTCGGTCATCTGGAACATCAACGCCTTCGACCAGTTCGGTGTCGAGCTGGGCAAGCAGCTGGCCAGCGGCCTGCTGCCGGCGCTGCAGGGCGAGGATGTGGCGATTGCCGACCCGATGACCCGCGAGATCCTGGCGCAGCTGAAGCGCTGAGGTACGGCCGCCGGGCATGGCCCGGCGCTACCCTCCGTTACGCCGGTAGCGTCGGGCTGTGTCCGGCGAAGGTAATGTCCGCCCGGTAGCGGCGGGGCCAGCCCCGCGGGGTCCCCCCCCCCCCCCCCCGGCCAGCCCC
>NZ_JACVTV010000131.1:0-11261 GCF_016624625.1 Stenotrophomonas sp. S41
CATATAACCCTCTGGGTTGGATCAGGTGTCCAACTCAAGGGGGTCACTTCAAGGATGGGTTTACGGCGTCCCCGCAACCCGACACCGCCCCGCCCAACAAACAGAAAAGCCAGAGCCGGCTGTTGCTCCGGCTCTGGCTTTGGCTCTGGATTTTGATCCAGCGGGTGCCGGGCCGCAGGCCCGGCCGATCAACTCACACCACGGGTTCGCGCAGGACCGGATTGTCCCAGCCCGGGCGCGGGGCGAATCGATCGCCGTGGCGCTGCTGCAGCGCCTTCAACCGCTCGACGATCGCATCGGCACCCACCGCGCGGATGTGCTGGATCGGACCACCACGGAACGGGGCGAAACCGGTACCGAAGATCACGCCCGCATCCAGCAGGTCCGCATCGGCCACCACACCTTCGTGCAGGCAGGCCACCGCTTCGTTCAGCAGCGGCAGGATCAGGCGGTCTTCCAGGTCCGCCGGGGCCTGGTAGTCGCGGGCCACGTCCGGCTTCTTCGCCCGGCCGTTTTCCCAGGTGTAGATGCCCTGGCCATCCTTCTTGCCGCGCTTGGCCGGGTCCACCGTCGCCAGTGCCTCGGGCACCTGCAGGCCCAGGAACGGCGCCAGCTCCTTGCCCACGCCGGCGGCCACGTCCAGGCCCACCGTGTCGATCAGTTCGATCGGGCCCATCGGCATGCCGAACTTCACCGCGGCCTTGTCGATCACCGGGCCCGGAATGCCTTCGGCATACGCGGTGGCCGCTTCCAGCATGTACGGGAACAGCACGCGGTTGACCAGGAAGCCCGGGCTGCCGGCCACCGGCACCGGGAACTTGCCCAGCGCCTTGCAGAACGCGGCCAGGCGGCGTTCGGTCTCCGGTGCCATGCCGTCGTGGTGGATGATTTCCACCAGCGGCATCTGTGCCACCGGGTTGAAGTAGTGCAGGCCGGCGAACTGGGCCGGGCGCTGGATGTGGTCGCGCAGCTCCACCAGCGGAATCGACGAGGTGTTGGTGGTCAGCAGCGCGTCCAGCTTCATCTTCGGTTCCAGCGTCTGGTACAGCGCACGCTTGGCCTCCGGGTTCTCGATGATGGCTTCGATGACCAGGTCGGCCTCGGCCACGCCGTTGCCTTCCAGGTCGGCACGCAGGCGCGCGGCCACCGCCGGGCGCTTGCTGTCGTCGCGCACTTTCTTGGCGAACAGGGCCTGCGCGCGTTCCATGGCCGGGTCGATGAAGCGCTGCTCACGGTCCTGCAGGGTCACCTCGAAGCCCTTGTAGGCGGCCCAGGCGGCAATGTCGCCGCCCATCACGCCGGCGCCGACCACGTGCACGTGGCGGATGCCGGAATCGCCGCCGCCCAGGCCCTTCAGGCGTTCGGTCAGGAAGAAGATGCGGATCAGGTTGCGCGCGGTCGGCGTGCTGGCCAGCTTCACCACCGCGCGGCGCTCGGCATCCAGGCGCGCCTGCACCGGCTTGCCGGCGGTGCGCTGCCAGGTGCTGATCAGCGCATACGGCGCCGGGTACTGGTCTTTCTTCGCCTTGCGTGCGACCTGCTTGACCATCTGCGGGGCCAGCAGCTTGCGCGCCAGCCAGGTGTTGGTGGCCCAGGCGGTCGCGCGCTGCTTGAACGGGCGGGTGGTGCCGGACAGGGCCAAGGCCACGGCGGTATCGAGCACCACGGCCGGGGCCACCACCTTGTCGACCAGGCCGATGCCGCGGGCGGCCGAGGCCGACAGGGTGCGGCCGGTCAGCATCATGTCCATCGCCGCGGGCGCGCCCACCAGCTGCGGCAGGCGCGCGCTGCCGCCCCAGCCCGGGAAGATGCCCAGCTGGGTCTCCGGCAGGCCGATGCGGGTGCTGCTGTCATTGGAGGCCACGCGGTAGCGGCAGGCCAGCGCCAGCTCGGTGCCGCCGCCCAGGCAGTGGCCGTGGATGGCCGCCACGGTGGGGCAGGGCAGCTCGGCCAGCTTCTGGTAGGTGGACTGGCCGCGGCGGATCGCGTCGTTCACGGTGCCGCGGCGGTCGAACTCCTGGAACTCCTTCAGGTCCGCCCCGGCGATGAAGCCGGCCTTCTTCAGCGACTGGATGACCACGCCCTTGGGCGGGTCCAGGGCGATGCGCTCGAGCAGGTCGCCCAGCTCCAGCAGCACGTCCTGCGACATCGCGTTGACACTGCTGTCCTGACGATCCAAAGACAGCACGACCACGCCGTCATCGCGGATCTCGGGGTGCCAGTGGCTGAAGCGGAGACCATCGAAGCCTGAGAGCATGAACGTTCCATCCGGTTGTGTATGGAGAAGCGGCTATGATCCAGAGGTTGTTTCCCCCGCGTCAAATCCCTATAGCTGGGGTGTGGCGACCCCGGATCCATGGCCCCGGACCGGGACGCTAGCGGAACGGTGGTTAAAAGCTGGTGCGGCGCCAGGTGATCGGCGACTGAACTTTTCCCGGGATTGGCAGTCTCATTGCCCGACGTCGGTTGGGCTGACAGGAGTGCGGCCCCTCATGGCCGATGTTGAAACACCACAGGAGCTGGATCTGGAACTGGTCCGGCGCGTGCAGCGCGGCGAGAGCGCGGCCTTCGATGTCCTGGTACGCAAGTACCAGCACCGGGTCGTCGGTCTGGTCGGTCGCTACATCGCCGACTGGAGCGAATGTCAGGACGTCGCCCAGGACACTTTCATCCGCGCGTACCGCGCGATCGGAAGTTTCCGTGGCGATGCCCAGTTCTCCACCTGGTTGCATCGGATCGCCGTGAACACTGCCAAAAACTACCTGGCTTCACACAACCGACGCCCGCCGACCGATGACATCGACATCGGCGACGCCGAGCAGTTCGATACCGGGACACGCCTGCGCGACACCGACACGCCCGAACGCGAGTTGATGCGCCAGGAGCTGGAACAGACGGTGATGAAGGCCGTCAACGCGCTGCCGGAAGAACTCCGGTCGGCGATCACCCTGCGCGAGGTGGAAGGCCTGAGTTACGAGGAAATCGCGCAGAAGATGGGGTGCCCGATCGGCACCGTGCGGTCCCGGATCTTCCGGGCGCGCGAGGCGATCGACACTGAACTCCGGCCGCTGCTGGACATCGGCAGCGCCACCCGCGAGAAGAGCCGCGTATGACCCACAGTCCGTTGAACGAATCGCAGAACCACCAATCCCCCGCCGGGCAGCGCCTGGACCAGCGCCACCGCGAACAGCTGTCGGCCCTGGTCGATGGCGAGCTTGGTGCCGATGAGGCGCGCTTCCTGCTGCGCCGCATGGAACACGACCCGGAACTGTCCGGCAGCCAGGAACGCTGGCAGCTGCTCGGCGACGTGATGCGTGGCCAGGCGTCGCTGCTGGCCCCGCCGGGGTTCAGTGCCGCCGTCGCCGCCGCTATCGCTGCCGAACCGGCGCCGCAGGCCGAACCGCGCCGCCAGGTGCGCCGCAGCGGTTGGCGTGCCTGGGGTGGCGGTGCCGCACTGGCCGCCTCGGTGGCCGCCGTGGCCCTGTTCATGGGCGGCGAGAAGCTGAAGGATGCCGGTCCCGGCGAGACCCTGCCGCCGCAGGTGGTGGCCAGCCAGGCCGAACTGGCGCCTGCGCCCGACCAGGCCGCGGTGACCGAAGCCTCGGCCGACTCCGCTGCGATGGCCGTGGTCGCCGCCCCGGCCGTGGCGATGGCCGCCAGCCGCCGCCAGGACGCCCGCCGCGCCAGCGCCACCCGCAGCCAGCAGGCCGCGCGCGTGGCCCAGCGGGACGACGCACCGCAGCGTGCGGTGGCCGCCGCGCAGCCGGCGCTGAGCCCCAGCGTGCCGGCCAGCAGCACCCGCCACCTGCCCTTCGGCGATGTCGGCAGCCTGCAGGCGCGGCCGTGGCCGAAGTCCAGCCTGGCCCCGGCCGGGGGCGGCGCGCTCAACGCCAACTTCCCGACCTCGTCCGGTGGCGCCGCGTTCTACCCGTTCGAACCGCGCCTGCAGGAAGAACTGCCAGCGCCGCAGCGCCCGCGCGACTGACACGTGCGGGCCCATGCCCCGCCACTGGCGGGGCCCTCCTTCCCCCTCTCCATCCGATCCGGAGGTTGCCGTCCGATGACTCACCGACTCCGCACGCAGGCCATGGGCCTGCTCGCCCTGACCCTGCCGCTGGTGGCCTGTGCCCAGCCCGCCGCGCCGACCGCACCGCAGGCGGCCCCGGCCGCCGCCGCCGCGCCGCGTGCCCCGGCGCAACCGCTGGTCAGCGGCCTGCCTGATTTCACCAACCTGGTCGAACAGGTCGGCCCCGGCGTGGTCAACGTCGACGTCACCATCGTGCGCAACAACCGCCAGGCGTCGCGCGGCCCGATGGGCGACGACGACATGCCGGAGTTCTTCCGCCGCTTCTTCGGCCCTGACTTCCCGATGCCGGGGCAGGGCCAGGGTGGCCAGGACGGCGGCCCCAGCATCAAGGGCCGGGGCATGGGCTCGGGCTTCATCATCTCGCCCGACGGCTACGTGCTGACCAACTACCACGTGGTGGCAGACGCCAGCGAGGTGAAGGTGAAGCTGGGTGACAGCCGCGAGTTCAACGCCAAGGTGGTCGGCAGCGACCAGCAGTACGACGTGGCCCTGCTGAAGATCGACGGCAAGAACCTGCCGACCGTGCGCGTGGGCGATTCCAACACCCTCAAGCCGGGCCAGTGGGTTGTCGCGATCGGCTCGCCGTTCGGCCTCGACCATTCGGTCACCGCCGGCGTGGTCAGCGCCGTCGGCCGCAGCACCGGCGGTCCGGACCAGCGCTATGTGCCCTTCATCCAGACCGACGTGGCGATCAACCAGGGCAACTCCGGTGGCCCGCTGCTGAACACCCGCGGTGAAGTGGTCGGCATCAACTCGCAGATCTTCTCCGCCTCCGGCGGCTACATGGGCATCAGCTTCGCGATCCCGATCGACCTGGCGATGAGCGCGGTCGAGCAGATCAAGAAGAGCGGCAAGGTCACCCGTGGCCAGCTGGGCGCGGTGGTCGAACCGATCGATTCGCTGAAGGCGCAGGGCCTGGGCCTGCCGGACAGCCGTGGCGCGCTGGTCAACCAGATCGTGCCCGGCAGTGCCGCGGCCAAGGCCGGCGTGCAGCTGGGCGATGTCATCCGCTCGGTCAACGGCAGCACGGTCAACACCTGGTCCGACCTGCCGCCGCTGATCGGCGCGATGGCCCCGGGCAGCAAGGTGAGCCTGGTGGTCTACCGCGATGGCAAGCCGCGTGAGCTCAGCGCCACCCTGACCGCCCTGACCGATGACGGCCAGGACAACGCCCGCGGCCCGGCTGCTGCCAATGCCGACGCCGCGCCGCAGTCCGGTGCCAATGCCCTGCTGGGCCTGGACGTGACCGAGCTCAACGCGGTGCAGCGCAAGCAGCTGGGCCTGGAATCGGGCGAGGGCGTGCGCATCACCGGGGTCAAGGGCGAGGGTGCCCGTGACGCCGGCCTGGCCCCGGGCATGGTCGTCCTGCGCGTCGGCAACACCCCGGTCGGCAGTGTCGATGCGCTCAACCGCGCGCTGTCGCCCTACAAGAAGGGCGATGTGGTCCTGCTGCTGGTCCGTGCCAGCAGCGGCAACAGCGCCTTCGTGGCGGTCAAGGCCGGCCAGTAAGGCCTTCACGGCCGCCCCACGGGCGGCCCTGTCACTGCCCCCGAAGCCCCGCCCCGGCGGGGCTTCGGCCATTCCGGGCCCGGCCCGATCAGGCCGCTTTCGCGGCAGGGCCCCGGGCATGCGATAATCGACCGTTACCCTGACGACGCCGCGCGCCGCCGCCACCTATGTCTTCTGATTCGATGCGGAACATCCGCAACTTCTCCATCATTGCCCACGTCGACCACGGCAAGTCCACGCTGGCCGACCGCATCATCCAGCTTTGCGGCGGCCTGCAGGCCCGCGAGATGGAAGCGCAGGTGCTCGATTCGAACCCGATCGAGCGCGAGCGTGGCATCACCATCAAGGCCCAGTCGGTCTCGCTGCCTTACGTAGCGAAGGACGGCCAGACCTACCACCTGAACTTCATCGACACCCCCGGCCACGTCGACTTCTCCTATGAAGTCAGCCGTTCGCTGGCCGCCTGCGAAGGCGCGCTGCTGGTGGTCGATGCCGCCCAGGGCGTGGAAGCGCAGTCGGTGGCCAACTGCTACACCGCCGTCGAGCAGGGCCTGGAAGTGGTGCCGGTGATCAACAAGATCGACCTGCCCACCGCCGACATCGAGCGCGCCAAGGCCGAGATCGAGGCCGTCATCGGCATCGATGCCGCCGACGCCGTGCCGGTCAGCGCCAAGACCGGCCTGAACGTGCAGGACGTGCTGGAAGCCATCGTGCATCGCATTCCGGCCCCGGTGCCGCGCGATACCGATAAGCTGCAGGCGCTGATCATCGACTCCTGGTTCGACAACTACCTGGGCGTGGTCTCGCTGGTGCGCGTCATGCAGGGCCAGATCAAGGCCGGCGACAAGCTGCAGGTCATGTCCACCGGCCGTACCCACCAGGTCGACAACGTCGGCGTGTTCACGCCCAAGCGCAAGGTGCTGCCGGCGCTGCGTGCCGGTGAAGTGGGCTGGGTCACCGCCAGCATCAAGGACGTCCACGGTGCGCCGGTCGGCGATACGCTGACCCTGGCCGCCGATCCGGCGCCGAAGCCGCTGCCCGGCTTCCAGGAAATGCAGCCGCGCGTGTTCGCCGGCCTGTTCCCGGTCGACGCCGAGGACTACCCGGACCTGCGCGAAGCGCTGGACAAGCTGCGCCTGAACGACGCGGCGCTGCGCTTCGAGCCGGAAAGCTCCGAGGCGATGGGCTTCGGCTTCCGCTGCGGCTTCCTCGGCATGCTGCACATGGAAATCGTGCAGGAGCGCCTGGAACGCGAATACAACCTGGATCTGATCAGCACCGCGCCGACGGTGATCTATGAAGTCCTGAAGACCGACGGCACCATCGTCAACATGGACAACCCGGCCAAGCTGCCGCCGGTCAACCATGTCGAGGAGATCCGCGAGCCGATCATCCGCGCCAACGTACTCACCCCCGAGGAGTACATCGGCAACATCATCAAGCTGTGCGAAGAAAAGCGCGGCAGCCAGCTCGGCATCAACTACCTGGGCAGCCAGGTGCAGATCAGCTACGAGCTGCCGATGGCCGAAGTGGTGCTGGACTTCTTCGACAAACTGAAGTCGGTCAGCCGTGGCTATGCCTCGCTGGATTACCACTTCGTGCGCTTCGACGCCGGCCCGTTCGTGCGCGTGGACGTGCTGATCAACGGTGACAAGGTCGATGCCCTGTCGCTGATCGTGCACCGCAGCCATGCCGACCGCCGCGGCCGCGAGCTGTGCGAGAAGATGAAGGACCTGATCCCGCGCCAGCAGTTCGACGTGGCCATCCAGGCCGCCGTCGGCTCGCAGATCATCGCCCGCACCACGGTCAAGGCCATGCGCAAGAACGTGCTGGCCAAGTGCTATGGTGGCGACGTCTCGCGCAAGAAGAAGCTTCTGGAAAAGCAGAAGGAAGGCAAGAAGCGCATGAAGCAGGTCGGCCGCGTGGAAATCCCGCAGGAAGCCTTCCTGGCCGTGCTGCAGATGGACAACAAGTAAGCCCGCAGCGGCCCTTCGGGGCCGTTCGTCCGGTGACGTTGCAAAGGACCCTGAATGAAATTGTTTGAGATCCTCCTGGTCGTACTGACCCTGGCCTCGGGCCTGATCCTGCTGGCCGACAAGCTTTACCTGGCCAAGCGCCGCGCCCAGCGCGCCGGCCTGCTGGATACCGAGCCGGTGCTGGTGGACTACTCACGCGCCTTCTTCCCGGTGCTGGTGGTGGTGCTGATCGTGCGCAGCTTCATTGCCGAGCCGTACAAGATCCCGTCCAGCTCGATGATGCCGAACCTGCTGATCGGCGATTTCATCCTGGTCAACAAGTTCTCCTACGGCCTGCGCCTGCCGATCACCAACACCAAGTTCGTGCCGTTCGGCGAACCGTCGCGCGGCGACGTGGTGGTGTTCCACTTCCCGGGCCACAGCGACAACGATCCGGCCAAGGGCGAGAACTTCATCAAGCGCGTCATCGGCGTGCCGGGCGACACCGTGGTCTTCGAAGGCGACGGCGTCATCCTCAATGGCGAGCCGCTGAAGTACGACAACAAGGGCATCTACGCCGGCGACAAGGGCCAGGGCGAGGGCGCCAACCTGCTGGTCGAGCACCTGCCGGGCCGCACCCACACCGTGCTGGAGACCGACTATCCTCGCGGCCAGGGCCAGTGGACCGTGCCGGCTGGCAAATACCTGGTGATGGGCGACAATCGCGACAACAGCGATGACGGCCGTTTCTGGGGCCTGCTGCCGGAAGAAAACCTGCGCGGTCGTGCGTTCCTGATCTGGCTGAACTGCCAGGGCTGGTTCTGCAAGGATGGCTTCCAGCCGTCGCGGATCGGCTCGGGCATCAACTGACTTCACATCCACGCGTATCTGGGGAGAACGCAATGAAGAAGATGAACACGCAGCGCGGCATGACCCTGACCTCCTTCCTGGTGGTCCTGATCGTGGTTGGTTTCTTCCTGTACGTCGGCATGAAGCTGTTCCCGATGTACCAGGAGTACTACGCCGTGCGCTCGGCGATGAAGAGCCTGGCCAAGGAGCCCGGCGTCGGCACCATGGCGCCGGCGCAGATCCAGGACCTGTTCTTCAAGCGCCTGTACATCAACTACTCGGACAACGTGAAGCCGGCCAACGTCAAGTTCAACCGTCGTGACAACGGCTGGACCCTCAACGTCAATTACGAAGTGCGTCGCCCGCTGGTGGGCAACCTCGACGTGGTTGGCAAGTTCGAATCATCCCAGGACCTCGTTCGTAGCGGTGCCCAGTAAATTCATCCAACGTGGTGACCTGATCGGTCACGTTTTCAGCGATCCAGCCCTGCTCAAGCAGGCGCTGACCCATCGCAGCGCCGGTGCGCCGCATAACGAGCGCCTGGAATTCCTCGGCGACAGCATCGTCAACATGATGGTCGCCGAGGCGCTGTACCAGCGCTGGCCCAAGGCCGACGAGGGCGCGATGACCCGCGCCCGCGCCGAGCTGGTGCGTGAAGGCGCGCTGGCGGTGATCGCCCGCACCCTGGAACTGGGTGAGCGGCTGACCCTGGGCCCGGGCGAACTGAAGTCCGGTGGCCACCGCCGCGACTCGATCCTGGCCGACGCCCTCGAGGCCGTGGTGGCCGCGATCTACCTGGATGTGGGCTTCGAGGCCTGCCGGGCGGTCGTGCTGCCCTGGTTCGCCGCCTCGATGGAGGCCCTGCCGGCCACCGGCCGGCCGGAGAAGGACCCCAAGACCCGCCTGCAGGAATGGCTGCAGGCCCGACAGAAGGCGTTGCCGCAGTACGAACTGGTGTCAGAATCCGGTGACGACCACGCCAAGCACTTCCGGGTACGCTGCAACGTCGCGGACCCTGCCGCCAGCACCGAGGGCGAAGGCCCCTCGCGCCGGCTTGCCGAACAACAAGCGGCTGCGGCCGTCCTAGAACAACTGGATTCCAAGTGAGCGAACAAACTCCCCATCATTGCGGCAGCGTGGCCGTCATCGGCCGCCCGAACGTGGGCAAGTCGACCCTGACCAACGCCCTCGTCGGCGCCAAGGTCAGCATCGTCTCCAACCGCCCGCAGACCACGCGCCATCGCCTGCTGGGCATCGCCACCTACCCGGAAGGCCAGCTGGTGCTGGTCGACACCCCCGGCCTGCACAAGGTGCAGAAGCGGGCGATGAACCGGGTGATGAACCGCGCCGCGCGCGGCTCGCTGGAAGGCGTCGACGCCGGCCTGCTGGTGATCGAAGCCGGCCGCTGGGACGAGGAAGACAGCCTGGCCTTCAACGTGCTGCGCGATGCCGGCATCCCGGTGGTGCTGGTGGTCAACAAGATCGACCGCATGAAGGACAAGGGCGCGCTGCTGCCGTTCCTGCAGCAGGTGACCGAAGGCCGCGATTTCGCCTCCGTGCACCCGATTTCCGCGCAGAAGCGCAACGGTCTGGAAGCCCTGGTCCGCGACGTGCTGGCCCTGCTGCCGGAAGCCCCGCCGATGTTCGGCGAGGACGAGATCACCGACCGCAGCCAGCGCTTCCTGGCCGGCGAGCTGGTGCGTGAACAGCTGATGCGCCAGCTCGGCGAAGAGCTGCCGTACGCCACCACCGTGGAGATCGAGCGCTTCACCGAAGACGGCAACCTGCTGCGCATCGGTGCGGTCATCTGGGTCGAGCGCGAAGGCCAGAAGGCCATCGTGATCGGCAAGGGCGGCGCCCGCCTGAAGGACATCGGTGCCAAGTCCCGCATGCAGATGGAACGTCTGTTCGGGGCCAAGGTGTTCCTGGAAACCTGGGTGCGCGTGCGTGAAGGCTGGTCTGACGACGAGGCCGCACTGAAGGCCTTCGGCTACGAATAAGCCGCGACGGTCGCTTCGATGCTGATCGAGGACGACACCGGGTTCGTGCTGCATGCACGGGCCTACCGCGAGACCAGCCTGCTGGTCGAGGTACTGAGCGCGCAGCACGGCCGCATCGGCCTGCTGGCGCGTGGCGTGTCCACCGCCAAGGGCCAGGTGCTGCGCGCGGCCCTGCAGCCGCTGCAGTGGATACGCTTCAGTGCCCTGCAGCGCGGTGAACTGGCCCAGCTGCGCGGCGCCGAGGCACTGGACGCGGCCCCGCGCCTGGTCGGCCAGGCGATGCTGGCCGGTTTCTACCTGAGTGAACTGACCCTGCGCCTGGCCCCGCGCCAGGACCCGCTGCCGGAGCTGTACCTGGCCTACGGCGAGGCGCGCGCGCGGCTGGCGGTGGGCGCGGGCCTGGCATGGACGCTGCGCCGTTTCGAGCGTGAGCTGCTGGCGGCGCTGGGGCTGGGCTTCGAGCTGGACACAGCCAGCGACGGCCAGCCGGTGGACCCGGCGGCCCGCTACGAACTGGACCCGCAGGAAGGCCCGCAGCGCCTGCTGAGCGAGCGCGGTGGCGAACGCCGGGCCGCAGCAACGGGCTCGGCGCTGCTGGCGTTGGCGGCGGACGACGAGCCAGATGCGACAGACCTGGCCAGCCTGCGCCTGCCGATGCGGCGGGTGCTGTCCCATCACCTGGGGGCCAAGGGCCTCAAATCCTGGGAACTCCTCGAGCAGCTCACTCCCCGGAGGTAAAGGGGAGGGGGTTCGGCAGGGCTTGCAGCCCTGCACCTGCAGAGGCCACGTCAACGTCAACGTCAAAGGCAGAAGCTGGCTATCCGTGGGTTGGCGGGGTGGGTCCGGTTGAGGGGGACGCCG
>NZ_JACVTV010000132.1:0-11079 GCF_016624625.1 Stenotrophomonas sp. S41
CTATGACACCCTGCTTGAACGCCTGGAGCGGGGGGGCCGCGCCCGCGTTGGGGGGGGTCGGGGGGGCCCCCCCGGGGGGCCCCCCCGGGGGTCGGATCTGCATGGATTCAATTCCGATGGAGATCCATCCACGCATGGCGTGGATCTACACTACCCGCATGCCCCACCCCGCCCTGCCCTGGACTGGCACCCTGCTGCTGGATGCACACGCCGCCCTGCTGCAGGGCCATGCCGGTGGCAGCGGCACGCACGCGCACTACGCCCACCAGCTGCTGCTCAGCGATGGCGCGGCCTGGAAGGTGGAGATCGACGGCGTGGCACAGCAGGGCCAGCGCCTGTGGCTGCCGTCCTTCGTGCCGCACGCCATCCTCTCGGCGCCACAGGACGGCTGCACCCTGTTCCTGGAACCGGCCCACGCTGATCTCGAACAGATCCAGCAGCAGCTGCCCACGCTGCCCACCGACATCACCGCCCTGCAGCAACGCCTGCCGCAGCTGAGCCGTGCGCAGCCGCTGGACCGCCGCGTGCAGGTGGCGCTGAAACGCATCGCCCAGCACCTGCCCGGCCCGGTGCCGGCCGTGGACATCGCCGGCGCCGCGCACCTGTCCACCAGCCAGCTGCACCGGCGCTTCCAGTCCGATCTCGCCGTGACCCTGCGTGGCTGGGTGCTGTGGCAGCGGCTGCGCATCGCCCTGGCGCATCACCTGCACGGACACAGCCTGACCGACAGCGCGCATGCCGCCGGCTTCGCCGATCTGGCCCATCTGTCGCGCAGCCTGCGCCGCATGTTCGGCATCGGTGCGGCGCAACTGCAGGGCCTGCAGCTGCGCACTGCCTGAGGCGCACTCAACGGCGGCGGCGCAGCCCTTCGGGCACCTCGGGCACCGGCCCATGGGGCAGCGCGCGGAACGGTGCCAGCAACTGCCCCGCATAGTCGCGCGGATACTCCGGCTGGCTGCCGATACCGAGGTCACGCGTCCCCAGGCGATAGTCCGGCGCATCGAAGGCCGTGCCCAGCAGGCGGTCCCAGACGGTCAGGAACAGGCCGAAGTTGACGTCGCCAGCGGTGCCGTAGCGCATGTGGTGGAAACGGTGCAGCGGCGCCCAGGCCATCACCCGGCCGAGCACGCCCGGCCGCATGTCCACGTTGGAATGCTGCAGCAGCAGCTGGATGGCGATGGCGAAGGCCAGCACCGCCGCCACCGGCAACGGCAGGCCCAGCAGCAGCAACGGCAGCACGCCACCCACCGCCTCGGCGGCCTGGTGCAGCGGGTGCTTCATCAGGCCGTTGAAGCCGTACATGCGGGTCACGCTGTGATGCACCGCGTGCAGCCGCCACAGCCAGCCGATGCGATGGCTGGCGTAGTGCACCAGGGTGATGCCGAGATCGGCGGCGATGATGGCCACCAGCACCTGCAGCGCGAACGGCCACTGCTGCGGCCACGCCTGCCACGGAATGATCGCCGCCAGCAGCGGGACGGCCGCGATCGACAGCAGGTTCAGGCCTTCGTTGACCACGGCGTGCAGGGTGTCGCGCAGGCGATCGCCGTGGTCGTGGTTGAACGCCGGGTCGTAGGGCCAGAGGCGTTCGGCCACGAAGGAAACGCCGATGGCGACGGCCAGCAGGGGCAGCAGCCACAGCGGGTCGCCATGGCAATGGCCGACCCAGGCGATGGCGGCGGCAACGAAGCCAGACAGGAACAACGGGGCGTACAGGCGGAGGATCCAGCGTTTCATCGGCAGGCCATGAATGAGGGGCCCGCAGGGTGGCCCCCGCACCCCCGGCCGGGATTGAACAAACGGCGCAACGCGCAGGCCGACGGGGTCGGATCCCTTTCGCAGAAAGGGCTCCGACCCCATTCACGATGACCCCATCCACGCATGGCGTGGATCTACCGGCCAGCCCGCCAATTTCATTAGTAATTCTACTCACAAGGCGAGTAGCATGTCGGTCTCAGCCCCTGATCCCGACCCGTCGATACTCGCTCCATGCCCGCCGTTTCCGCCCATTCCTGCCGCTTCCCGCCTGACCGGCGCCTCCCCTGGAGGACCGGCTGATGGGGGCCGTCGTCGCGCTCGACCGTCTGCTGGACGGCCGCCAGCTGTGGCGTGGCCCGGCGCGCACCGGGCCGGCCAGCGACCACCTGGCCAGCGGCCACCCGGCGCTGGATGCCCGCCTGCCCGGCGGCGGCTGGCCGGCCAGCGGCCTGTGCGAGGTGCTGCAGGATGCCCCCGGGGTGGGTGAGCTGGCCCTGGTCTGGCCGGCACTGGCCAGGTTGAGCCAGCGCGACCGGCCGATCGTGCTGGTCGCCCCGCCCTACCGTCCGCACGCCCCGGCCTGGGCCGCGGCCGGCCTCGACCTGGCCCAGCTGCAGATCATCCAGGCCGCGCCGAAACAGGCCCTGTGGGCGGCCGAACAATGCCTGCGCTCGGCGGCCTGTGCCGCGGTACTGTGCTGGCCGCAGCCGCAGCAGGCCGATGACCGTTCGCTGCGCCGCCTGCAGGTCGCCGCTGACAGCGGCCAGTGCCTGGGCTTCGTGTTCCGCGACGTGCGCGCCGCACGCAATCCCTCCCCGGCCAGCCTGCGCCTGCAGCTCGACCACGGCCAGGTGCGGGTGCTGAAGTGCCGCGGCGGCCTGCCACCGGCGCAACCGCTGCCGCTGGCCATCGCCCACTGAGGCCGCGCCATGCATTGGGCCTGCCTGTTGTTGCCGCAGCTGGCGCTGGACAGCGTGCTGCGCCTGCAGCCGGACCCGCAGCGGCCGCTGGTGCTGCTGCAGGGGCCGGCGCAGCGCCGCGTGCTGCGTGCGGTCAGCCCGGCGGCGCGCGCGGCCGGCCTGCGCCCGGGCATGCTGCTGTCGGCCGCACAGGTGCTGGTGCAGGACATGCAGCTGCACGACTACGACCCCAGCGCCGAGCAGCACACCCGCCAGCTGCTGGCCAGCTGGGCCTATGCCTACAGCTCGCAGGTCAGCCTCGATTTCCCCCATGCGCTGGTGCTGGAAATCGGCGCCAGCCGTGCCCTGTTCGGTGACTGGCTGAAGATCGAGAAACGCCTGCGTGATGGCCTGCACGAGCTGGGCTTCCGCCACCGCCTGGTGGCCGCGCCCACCCCGCATGCCGCACGCGTGCTGGCCAACGTGCACGACGGCCTCGGCGTCGACATGCAGCAGCTGCCGGCGCTGCTCGCGCAGCTGCCCTTGTCGCGCTGCGGCCTGCCCGCCGAAGCAGTCACCGTGCTCGGCCGCTCCGGCCTGCGCACGCTGGGCGCCGCGCTCGACCTGCCACGCGACAGCCTGGCCCGGCGCTTCGCCCCCGACGTGCTGCAGCAGCTGGATGCACTGCGCGGCCTGCCGGCGCCGCCATTGCGCTATTACCAGCCCCCGGACCGCTTCGATGCGCGCATCGAATTCGAGTACGAGATCGAATCCAGCCAGGCCCTGCTGTTCCCGCTGCGCCGCCTGCTGCTGGATCTGGCCGCCTTCCTCTGTTCGCGCGATGGCGGCGTGCAGCGCTTCGACCTGTATTTCGAACACGACCTGCTGCCGGCCAGCGTGCTGACCATCGGCCTGCTGGCCCCCGAGCGCGATGCCGCGCTGCTGTTCGAGATCGCCCGCAACCGCATGGAAGCCTTCGCCCTGCCCGCCGGCAGCCGGGCGCTGCGCCTGCAGGCCGAACACCTGCCGCCGTTCGTACCGGCCGCGCGCGATCTGTTCGACACCCGCCCGGCACAGGCGATGCCGTGGACCCAGCTGCGCGAGCGCCTGCGCGCACGCCTCGGCGATGACGCCGTGCAGCCGCTGGCGGTGCAGGCCGACCATCGCCCCGAATGTGCCAGCGGCACCCAGCCGGCGGCCAAGCCCCCCGCGTACTGGCCGCTGCGCCCCGGCTGGCTGCTGGACACGCCGCAGCCGCTGCGTGACCCACGCCTGCGCATCGTCGCCGGGCCGGAACGGATCGAATCGGGCTGGTGGGACCAGGCCGACGCGCGCCGCGATTACTACGTGGTGGAAACCGCGCACGGCCAGCGCGGCTGGGCCTTCCGCCCGCGCAACGATCCGCATGCGCCGTGGATGCTGCACGGCTGGTTCGGTTGAAGCGCCATGACCGCCACCGCCCCTGCCTATGCCGAACTGCACTGCCTGTCGGCCTTCAGTTTCCAGCGCGGCGCGTCCACCGCCGATGAACTGTTCGCGCGTGCCGCCGGCCAGGGCTACCGCGCCCTGGCGATCACCGATGAGTGCTCGCTGGCCGGCATCGTGCGTGCCTGGCAGGCAGCGAAGACGCACGGCGTGGCGCTGGTCATCGGTGCCGAATTCCAGGTCGAGGACGGGCCGAAGATCGCCCTGCTGTGTACCGACCAGGACGCCTATGCCGGCCTGTGCCAGCTGATCACCACCTGCCGGCGGCGCGCGGGCAAGGGCGAATACCGCTGCCTTCGCGAGGATCTGCACGGCCTGGCCGAGGGCCTGCTGTGCCTGTGGCTGGACCGCCAGCCCGATGCCAGCCACCTGCAGCTGCTGCGCAGCGCCTTCAGCGACCGCCTGTGGCTGGCGGTGGAACTGCACCACGAACACGACGACGTGCGACGCCTGCTGCAGCTGCAGGCCTTCGGCGAGCGCCACGCATTGCCGCTGGTGGCCAGCGGTGACGTGCACATGCATGTGCGCCGCCGTCGCGCCCTGCAGGACACGCTGACCGCGATCCGCCACCGCTGCAGCGTGGCCGAAGCCGGTTGGCGGCTGTTTCCCAACGGCGAACGCCACCTGCGCCCGCGCAGCGCGCTCGCCCAGCTGTATCCGCCCGGGCTGCTGGCCGAGACCCTGCGCATTGCCGAGCGCTGCCACTTCACCCTGGACCAGCTGCAGTACACCTATCCACGGGAGCTGGTGCCCGACGGGCAGACGCCGGACAGCTGGCTGCGCGAACTGGTGGAGGAAGGCATTCCCGAGCGCTGGCCCAGGGGCATCCAGCCGGCGCAGCGCGCGCAGATCGAACACGAGCTGGCGTTGATCGCCAAGAAGAACTACGCCTCCTACTTCCTCACCGTGCAGGACATCGTGCGCTTCGCGCGCAGCCAGCAGATCCTCTGCCAGGGGCGTGGCTCGGCGGCCAATTCGGCGGTGTGCTTCGTGCTCGGCGTCACCGAGATCGACCCGGCGCGCAGCAACCTGCTGTTCGAGCGTTTCATTTCCGATGAGCGCGACGAGCCACCGGACATCGACATCGATTTCGAGCACGAGCGCCGCGAGGAAGTGCTGCAGTACGTGTTCAACCGCTATGGCCGCGAGCGCGCCGCGCTCACCGCCGTGGCGATCAGCTACCGCGGCCGCA
This sequence comes from Stenotrophomonas sp. S41, assembly GCF_016624625.1. Classification (NCBI taxonomy): domain Bacteria; kingdom Pseudomonadati; phylum Pseudomonadota; class Gammaproteobacteria; order Lysobacterales; family Lysobacteraceae; genus Stenotrophomonas; species Stenotrophomonas sp. S41. The sequence goes on from NZ_JACVTV010000132.1 coordinate 5,335, forward strand.
GCGCGATCCGTGATGTCGCCCGCGCGCTCGGCCTGCCGATGGACCAGGTGAATGAGCTGGGTGCGGCGATGGACCACTGGGGCGGCAACATCCCGCTGCCGGACACGCTGCGCGAACGCGGCTTCGATCCGGACACGCCGCTGATGCGGCGCCTGCTGTCACTCACCGAAGAGCTGATCGACTTTCCCCGCCACCTGTCGCAGCACCCGGGTGGTTTCGTGATTTCCGAACACCCGCTGTCCACCCTGGTACCGGTGGAGAACGCTGCCATGGCCGGGCGCACCGTCATCCAGTGGGACAAGGACGACCTCGATGCCACCGGCCTGATGAAGGTCGACTGCCTGGCGCTGGGCATGCTCACCGCCATCCGCAAGTGCCTGGCCATGCTGCAGCAGCACGGCCTGCACGAAGGGCGCATGGATGCGATTCCAGACGAGGATGGCCCGACCTACGACATGATCTGCGCCGCCGAAACCATCGGCGTGTTCCAGATCGAATCGCGCGCGCAGATGGCGATGCTGCCACGCATGCAGCCGCGCACCTTCTACGATCTGGTGATCGAAGTGGCGATCGTGCGCCCGGGTCCGATCCAGGGCGACATGGTGCACCCCTACCTGGAGCGCCGGCGGATCCTGCGCGAACAGGGCCCCGAGGCACTGAACGATCCGGACAACCCGCTCTATCCACCCCAGCTGGAGCGCGTGTTCGCACGTACCCTGGGCGTGCCGCTGTTCCAGGAACAGGTGATGCAGCTGGCGGTGGATGCCGCCGGCTACAGTGCCGGCGAAGCCGATGCACTGCGTCGCTCGATGGCCGCGTGGAAACGCCATGGCGGGCTGGAGCCACATCGCGAAAAGCTGTTGACCGGCATGCTCGACCGCGGCTACAGCCTGGAATTCGGCGAACGCCTGTTCGAGCAGATCAAGGGCTTCGGCAGCTATGGCTTCCCCGAGAGCCATGCGGCCAGCTTCGCCCTGCTCACCTACGCCAGCTGCTGGCTGAAGTGCCACTACCCGGCCGCGTTCACCGCAAGCCTGATCAACAGCCAGCCGCTGGGTTTCTACAGCCCCGACCAGCTGCTGCAGGATGCGCGCCGTCATGGCATCACGGTATTGCCGGTGGACGTGCGCCACAGCGACTGGGACTGCAGCCTGGATTTCAGCAAGGGCGCAGCGGCAATCCGGCTCGGCCTGCGCCTGATCGATGGCTGCAGCGAAACGGCAGTGCAGGCACTGATGCGCGAACGCGCGCGCCGCTCGTTCGACGATGTCGGCGATCTCTGCCAGCGCACCGGGCTGGACCGGCGCCAGCAGGGCCTGCTGGCCGATGCCGGTGCGCTGCGTGGGCTGAGCGGCCACCGCCATCGTGCGCGCTGGGATATTTCCGGCGTGGAAAACCGGCTGCCGCTGTTCGACCAGGCCCGCGCCACCACCGAGGCCCGCGTGGCCCTGCCGCTGCCCAGCGCGTGGGAGGACATGCAGGCCGATTACCGCAGCACCGGCACCACGCTCGGCCGCCATCCGATCAGTTTCCTGCGCGCGCAGTTGCGTACCCGTGGCTGCCTCGACGCCGTACAACTGGCAGGCCACGGCCATGGACGCCGCGTGCGCATCGCCGGCCTGGTACGCATGCGCCAGCGCCCGCAGACCGCCAGCGGCGTCACCTTCCTCACCCTGGAAGACGAGACCGGCATGGTCAATGCCGTGGTCTGGCGGCACGTGGCCGACCGCCAGCACCGCGTACTGGTCGATACCCAGCTGATGCAGATCGACGGCCGCCTCGAACGCGTCGATGGTGTACAGCATGTGATCGTGCAGCGCATGCTGTGCCTGGATGAACTGCTGCAGGGCCTGCGCAGCCACAGCCGCGATTTCCATTGACCGCGCGGCCCTACCCATCCGCTTTTGCATCCGCTATCGTCGGTACATCCAAGGAAGGACGAACGATGGCCCGCGCACTGATGCTGACCACCCTGGGGGTGTCGACCCTCGCCCTGCTCGTTTCCGGCTGGAACGCCTGGAACCTGCACCACAGCCAGTCACCGCAACGGGTGATCGAAGCCCGCGGCCTGGTCATCCACGATGACAAGGGCCAGGCCCGCGTCATCCTCGGCGCTCCCGTGCCCGATCCGCTCAGCAAGGGCAAACCGCAGGGCCCGCGTGCCACCGCACTCTCAGGCATGATCCTGCTCGGCCCCGATGGCTCCGAACGCGGCGGCTACGGCACCAGCGACCGCGGTGGCGAAGCCCTGCTGACCCTGGACGATGCCAGCGGCACCACCGAAGTCTTCAAGGTCGTGGCCAACCCTGATCGCGGCGCGAGCCTGATGGTGCGGCACCAGAACAACACCGGCGCCATGCTCACCTCATGGCAGGGCAAGCCGGAACTGGTGTTCCTGGATGACACCGGCCAGACCTACTACGTACGACCGGGCGCCAACGCCGCGCCCTGATCGTTCTGTAGAGTCGAGCCATGCTCGACTTCTGTTGGCAGAAACCAGTCGAGCATGGCTCGACTCTACAATCCAGACGAAGCAGTCGAGCAAGCTCGACGCTACCCACCGCACACCGCCAGCAGATCATCGGCCAGCCTGCGCAGCTCCGCCGCCCCCAACGCCGCACAGGTAATGCGCAGCCCATGCGCCGGCGCCGCCACCGCAAATACCTCACCACCACGCACATGCCAGCCGCGTGCCGCCAGCGCCAGTACCTGCGCGTGGCTGTCACCCGACAGCGGCAGCCACAGGTTCAAGCCCTCCATCGGCAGCGGCGTCTGCAGCCCGCGCGCGCGCAGCAGTTCCTGCAATGACTGCAGGCGCTGCTGGTAACGCTCGCCCGCTGCGGTGATCTTTGCCCGTTGCGGCGCCGACTCCAGCACCGCGCTGGCCGCATCCTGCAGCAGGTGGCTGACCCAGCCGGTGCCGGCCGCCAGACGCAGGCGCAGCACGCTGGCAGTGGCAGCATCGCAGCCCAGCCACGCCAGCCGCAGGTCCGGCCCCAGCGCCTTGGACAGCGACCGCAGCAGCGCCCAGCGCCGGCCATCGTCCGGCAGCACTGAATGGTAGGGCTGCTGAGAAAGCAGCGCGTAGTGATCGTCGATCAACACGGCCACCTGCGGGTAACCGGCCAGCAGCTGCCGCAGCGCCCGCGCCCGCTTCGCATCCAGGCTGGCGCCGGTGGGGTTGTGCGCACGCGGGGTCAGCAGCACCGCCCGCGCACCGGCCTCCAGCGCTGCACGCAGCGCCTCCACCTGCATGCCGTGCGCATCCACCGCCACCGGCAGCACCGCGTGCCCGCCCGCGGCCAGCACGTTGAGGCTGCCGAGGAAGCACGGATCCTCGATCGCGATGCGGTCACCCGGCAGCAACCACGCCGCCAGCAGGCGCTCGATGCCATCCACCGCCCCATGAGTCAGCTCCAGCGCATAGCCGGCCGGGCAATGCGGGTCCAGCGAGGCGCGCGCCAGCCGCTGCATGCGCACATCCACCGTCTCCGCGCCGTACAGCCGCGGGGCCGCCGCCTGCACGCGCAGCGTGGGAAAAAGCCGTGGGTCCGGATTGCCCCCGGCCAGGTCATGCAGGGCCAGGCCCGGCGCGCTGCCCTCGCGGGCCATGGCCTGCGCCGGCCCGCGCACCACCGTGCCACGGCGGCCGCCGGTGATGGCCAGGCCGGCACCGTCCAGGCGCTTGTAGGCGGCCGCCACGGTATTCCGGTTCACCCCCAGCCGCTCGGCCAGCTCCCGCACCGGCGGCAGCACGCTGCCCGCGGCCAGCTGGCCGTTGCCAATGCCCTCACGGATGCTGTCGAAAATGGCCTCGGCACTACGCCCGGTGATTTTCATTTTGTCCTATGCCAAACTAAGCCTTGTCCTGTGCCAGTGTATCCCACCCTGGCCACCCCGCACCGGAGGTCCCCCATGCCCCTAGCCGCCGCCGACTGGCCCGTCGCCCAGTCCGTCGAACAGATCGCTGCCAACCTGGTCACCGTGCGCCAACGCATCGCCGATGCCTGCACCCGTGCCGGCCGCGACCCGGCCAGCGTGCGCCTGCTGCCGGTCAGCAAGACCGTCGACGAGGCGCGCATCCGCATGGCCGTGGCTGCCGGTTGCCACGAACTGGGCGAGAACAAGGTGCAGGAAGCCCAGCGCAAGGCCGAAGCCATGGCCGACCTCGGCGTGCACTGGTCGGTCATCGGCCACCTGCAGACCAACAAGGCCCGCCATGTCGCCCGCCTCGCCAGCGAATTCCAGGCACTGGACAGCCTGCGCGTGGCCGAGGCCCTGCAGCAGCGGCTGCAGTTGGAAGACCGTACGCTGGACGTGTTCGTGCAGGTCAACACCTCGGCCGAACCCAGCAAGTACGGCCTGGAACCGGACGCCGTTGCAGCCTTCGTACAGCAGCTGCCCACCTTCGACCGCCTGCGCGTGCGCGGGCTGATGACCCTGGCGATCTTCACCACCGACGTCGAACGCGTGCGCGCCTGCTTCGTGCGCCTGCGCGAACTGCGCGACCAGCTGCAGCACACCGCGCCGGTGGGCATCGACCTGTCAGAACTGTCGATGGGCATGTCCGGCGATTTCGAGGTCGCCATCGAAGAAGGCGCCACCGTGGTCCGTGTCGGCCAGGCGATCTTCGGCGCGCGCGCGACGCCGGACAGTTTCTACTGGCCCAGCGCCGGGGAACCGGCATGACGCCCGCTGCCGGCAAGCATGCCGTGGTGCTGCAGCACGTTGCCTTCGAGGACCTGGGCACGCTGCAGCCGCTGATGCTCGCGCAGGGCTGGACCGTGCAGGTCCTGCAGGCCGGCGTCGATCCGCTGCAGCCCGCCGAAGCGGCCGACCTGCTGGTGGTGCTCGGCGGCCCGATCAGCGTCAATGACACGGCCCTCTATCCTTTCCTGGCCGACAGCATCGCGCTGCTGCAACACCGCCTGCAGCAGCAGCGGCCGACGCTGGGCATCTGCCTGGGCGCGCAGCTGATGGCGCGCGCCCTTGGCGCCACGGTCGCGGCCAGTGGCGGCAAGGAAATCGGCTTCGCGCCGCTGCTGCTCACCGAAGACGGCCAGCACTCGCCGTTGCAGGCCCTGCAGGGCATCCCGGTGCTGCACTGGCATGGCGAAGCCTTCGAGCTGCCCGACGGTGCGCGGCGCCTGGCGAGCACGCCGGCCTGCCGCCACCAGGCCTTCGCTGTCGGCCACCATGCCCTCGCGCTGCAATGCCATCCGGAACTGGATGCACGCCAGTTCGAGCGCTGGCTGATCGGCCACACCCTGGAGCTGGCCCAGGCCGGCATCGATCCCAACGACCTGCGCGCGCAGGCCCGCCGCTACGGCGCGCCGCTGGCCGCTGCAGCCAACGCCATGTTCGCGCAGTGGCTGCAGCACCTGCCGGAGAACCCCTGATGCATTACCGCCTGACCATCCATCGCCACGGTCAGTACTGGGGCCAGTTCGACTGCGAGGGCCCGGGAGCCCTGCAGCATCTGAACGCCCTCGCCGCGCGCCTGCCCATCGAAGACGGCTTCCAGCTGCAGCGCCTGAAGGGCGTGGGCGAGGAACGCATCCTCTCCAGCGGCGCCGACGGCCTGCGTGTACTGGCGGCGCAGATCCAGTACAAGCCCCTCTGAAAACCGGCAAGCGGGGCCGCTGAGGGCCGGCCCCGAGGCTGTCATTGATGCAAATGATTCTCCTTTACTGTAAGGTGCAGCCGCTGCCCTTGCCGCCGCGGGCTGTTCCTCCACCCTGCCCC
>NZ_JACVTV010000133.1:0-10692 GCF_016624625.1 Stenotrophomonas sp. S41
GCATGGATGCGGCGACCGAGCTTACAGGGACGTACTTGCAGCGTCCCCCTCGACCGGACCCACCCCGCCATCCCTCAGCGGCCCCGCTTTTGACGTTGACGTTGCTTCTGCGGGTGCAGGGCGGCAGCCCTGCATGAAAAACCCCACCCCCTACCAAGGTAGGGCGGCCCGCATGCCCGCGCCGGACTATCCTCGATTGCATGACTTTGTCTGGGAGGGCTGCGTCATGAACTACGAGGAAACCTACCGCCGCTCGATCGACGAGCCGGAGGCGTTCTGGGGCGAGGAAGCCAAGCGCATCTACTGGCATGTGCCGCCGAAGCAGGTGCTGGACTACAGCAACCCGCCGTTCCGCCGCTGGTATGTCGGCGGCGAAACCAACCTCTGCTACAACGCCGTCGACCGCCACCTCGTCGATCGCGCCGATCAGCTCGCGCTGGTCGCGGTCTCCACCGAAACCAACGTCACCCGCGAAATCACCTATCGCCAGCTGTACCGCGAAGTGAACGACTTCGCCGCGGTGCTGCAGCGCCTCGGTGTCGGCCATGGCGATCGCGTGGTCATCTACATGCCCAACATGGCCGAAGCCGTGTTCGCGATGCTGGCCTGCGCGCGCATCGGCGCCGTGCATTCGGTGGTGTTCGGTGGCTTCGCCGCGCACAACCTGGCGCTGCGCATCGATGATGCCAAACCGAAGCTGCTGATCGCCGCCGATGCCGGCATGCGCGGTGGCAAGGTCATTCCGTACAAAGCCATGGTCGACGCGGCCTGTGCCGAAGCGACCAACCCGCCGCCGCACGTGCTGATCGTTTCGCGCGGGCTGGATCCAGCCGAGCCGCGCGTGCAGGGGCGCGATGTCGAGTACGCCGCACTGCGTGCGCAGGTGGGCGAGGTGGACGTGCCGGTGAAATGGCTCGAATCCAGTGAACCCAGCTACCTGCTCTACACCTCCGGCACCACCGGCAAGCCCAAGGGGGTGCAGCGCGATGTCGGCGGCTATGCGGTGGCGATGGCGCAGTCGATGCAGACCGTGTTTGACTGCAAGCCCGGCCAGGTGATGTTCTCCACCTCGGACGTGGGCTGGGCCGTCGGCCATTCCTACAACGTGTACGGGCCGTTGATCGGCGGCTGCACCTCGCTGCTCTATGAAGGCCTGCCGACCAACCCGGACCCGGGCATCTGGTGGGCGCTGTGCGAGCAGTACAACGTGCGCACGATGTTCTCCTCGCCCACCGCCATCCGCGTGCTGAAGAAGCACGATGCCGATTTCATCCACCGCCATGACCTGGATGCGCTGAAGTATCTGTTCCTGGCCGGTGAGCCGCTGGATGAACCCACTGCGCACTGGATCAGCGAGGCGCTGGGCAAGCCGATCATCGACAACTACTGGCAGACCGAAACCGGCTGGCCGGCGCTGACCCTGCTGCCGGGGCTGGACATGAAGCCGGTGCGCTTCGGTTCGCCGGGCTTCCCCAATCTCGGCTATCGCATGAAAGTGATCGACGAGAACACCGGCGAGGAAGTCGCCGCCGGGCAGAAGGGCGTGCTGGTGGTGACGCCGCCGCTGCCGCCGGGCTGCATGAGCACGGTGTGGAACGACGATGCGCGCTTCATGCAGAGCTACTTCAGCCACTTCAAGGAACTGCTGTACAGCTCGCTGGACTGGGCCATCCGCGATGACGACGGCTACACCTTCATCCTTGGCCGCACCGACGATGTGATCAACGTGGCCGGCCATCGCCTGGGCACGCGCGAGATCGAGGAGGCAATCTCTGGCCACCCGCGGGTGGCCGAGGCGGCGGTGATCGGGGTCAAGGACGAGCTGAAGGGGCAGGTGCCGCTGGTGTTCGTCACCCTCAAGCAGGGGCTCAACGGCGAGGATCCGGCACCGGTGGTGGCCGAGATGATGGCGGCGGTGACCGCCTCGCTCGGCGCGGTGGCGCGGCCGGCGCATGTACACGTCGTCAACGCGCTGCCCAAGACCCGCTCGGGCAAGCTGCTGCGGCGTTCGCTGCAGGCGCTGGCCGAACAGCGCGACCCGGGCGACCTGTCGACCCTGGATGACCCCGGGGCGCTGGAAGAGATCCGCCGCGCGCTGGGGCGGTAAACCGGTCTGGTAGCGCCGGGCCATGCCCGGCGAGCGCGAAGCGCGGAAAAGCCGCCAGCCATGGCCTGGCGCTACCCAACTACCGCACATGCGCTAAGCTCGGCCTGTCATCGATCTGCAACAGGGCCTGCGCTTCGGGGAAGCTGCGCAGGCTCCGGCGATGGCGGGCAAGGGGGCGCGTCCGTCCGGGCGCGCAGATGAAGCGCATCAAGGATCGGGGGGGATGCATGGCACTGCTGCACGCCAAGACGGCCGCTGGCCGCCAGGAAATCGAAGACCGTGGCCGTCGCCTGCCGGCGGGACTGCGTTCGATCCTGTTGATGGTCGATGGCCGGCGCGATGACAACGAACTGCGCGGCCTGCTGGAAGGCCTGCGCGCACCGCAGGATGCATTGCAGCAACTGGCGGCGCTGGAACTGATCGAGGTGGTTGGCGGCTCGGTCGAGCCGGTCGCCGCGCGCGGCCTCAGCAGCGGCCGCGAGCAGGACCCGGCGCTGTACCAGCAGCTGTACGACGCGATGAGCGAAGCGGTCCGTCGCCATCTGGGCCTGAAGGGCTATTTCATGCAGCTGAAGATCGAGCGCTGCAAGGACGCGCTGTCGCTGGAGCGGCTGTGCCCGGAACTGCAGGAGGCCGTGGCGAAAGCGCGCAGTCCGGCGCTGGCCCAGCGCTGGTGGCAGGAAACCCAGGCGCTGCTGTCGCCGGCCACAAGCGAGGTCGTGCAGGCCTGACGCGGCGGGTAAAGTGGGCGGTGGATTCCACTGCCCCCGAGGAGACCTGCGTGCAGGACGAACAGGACACCACCGACACGCCCGGTTGGGACGCCATCAACGCCGCGCTGGCACCGCTGTATGCCGGCCAGGAGCCGCGCCATTACGGCACCGCGTTGCCGTACACGCTGGGCGGCCAGGATCCGCTGGATGGCATCAGCGTTTACTGGGCCGACGCGCCGCTGCCGCATTGGCACTACGTCACCTACGGCTTTTCCGAACTGTATGCCAAGGAAAGCAGCGATGCCGACGCCAGTGGCTATGGCTTCGAGCTGACCTTCCGGCTGGCGGCAGCGCCCGGCGAGAACGCCACCAGCACGCCGCCGGTGTGGCCGCTGAACCTGCTGCAGAACCTGGCGCGCTATGTGTTCGGCAGCGGCAACGTGTTCGAGGATGGCCACCATCTCAATGCCAACGGACCGATCGCACTGGAGACCGACACCCGCCTGTGCCATCTGGCCTTCATCGCCGACCCGCAGCTGCCGGCGCGTGACACCGCCAACGGCCACCTGCAGTTCCTGCAGCTGGTCGGCCTGACCGACGAGGAGATGGAAGCGGTCAAGCGCTGGTCGACCCGCGACGTGCTGCTGGCCCTGCAGCCGGCGATGCCGCTGTGGATCACCGACCTGCACCGCGGCAACCTGCTCGACGATCCCGCGCTGGCGGCACGGGTGCGGGAAGGCAGTGAACGCGAAGGTTCCAGCACCGGCATGCTGTTCATTGAAACGCTGCAGTGGCAGCAGGAGGCGGATGTGACCACGCTGGTGCTGGGCGCCGGGCAGGTCTCGAGCGTGAGCGAGCTGCTGGGCCTGCGCCTGCGCCACGGCAAGCCGCTGGAGCTGGTCAGCCGTGAGCGTCAGTGGACGTTCGTGCCTGCCGCTGGTGAGCCTGCAAATGATGTTGGAAGCGACAGCGCGCGCTGGGCCCTGGATGAGGCTGGGCTGCAGGCGATGGCGGTGGTGCCGGCCGAACGCGGGCTGTACCCGGTGGCGGATTCGCTGCGCATTGAAGTGGTGCCGACCCAGCTGCGCGACGGCAAGGGCGAGGTCATCCGCGAGATCGGCTGAGCGCGGTGAGCGCGCGGGGTGGGGTCAGAGCCGCCTGCTGCGCAGACGGATCCGACCCCGGGCTTCTGACCCCGTCCCAGGCGTCAGGCCAGGCCTTCGGCCTTCAGCACGGCCTGCACGCCGGCGTCAGCTTCCATGCGGGTCTTGAACGCCGCCACGTTGTCCAGGCCGACCAGGTCGACCTTGGCGGCCGCGGCCCAGCGCAGGGTGATGTAGAAGTAGGGATCGGCGAAGCTGCGGAAACCGGCCAGCCACGGCTTGTCGGCCAGCTGCTTGTCGGCGGTCTCGAACAGGCCACGCAGGCGCTTGCGCGCGGCGGCGCGGATGGCGTCGAACTGGCCTTCATCGGCGATGAACTTGGCCGGCCCGAACAGCGGCGAGAACGCCGGGTGCACGTCCGAATTGACGAAGGACAGCCAGCGGGTGGCTTCGGCGCGCTGCTGCGCACTGCCATCACCGGCCAGGCCGGCCTGCGGGAAGCTGTCGGCGATGTAGCCCATGATCGCTGCGTTCTGCAGCAGGATGAAATCACCATCGACCAGGGCGGGCACCGCACCGGCCGGGTTGATCTTGAGGAATTCCGGACCCTTCAGGGTGTCTTTGTCCAGCAGTTCCACGTCATAGGGCTGGCCGGTCCACTGCAGGGCGATGTGGTCGGCGGTGGAACAGGCACCGGGCTTGCTGTACAGCTTCATGGGAACTCCAGGCGGGGCGGGAAACGCCCACTATCCCAGAGCCTGCCGGCGCGCGGCAACGCTGCCGCCGGCAACAGATCGTTACGACTGGCGAGGCTTGAGGTTCTGCACCTTATAGAAGGTGTGGTCGCCGATGGTCGCCACCTGGTAGGCATTGCGCCAGTTCGGGCTGGCGATGGACAGCGCGGCGAAGTGGCTGGCGCCGGGCACGATCTCGCGGCGTTCGCCGGCCGGCAGCGCCCAGTTGCGCTCGGCGTCGAAGGCCACGTTCATCGCCTCGCTCCAGGCCGCGTCGTTGCCCAGCTGGGTGCCGGGGGATACGATGGTCGGGGCGAACTGCTTGCGCGCGGTGACCACCTGGCACATCGAATCACCCCACAGGCCACTGTCGAGGCGGCGCAGTGCGACTTCGGCGACGGCCTGCTGGCCGCGCAGGGTCTGGTCGCGGGCTTCCAGGTAAACGGTGGTGCTCAAACACAATGAATCAGCGGCCGGCTGCGGCAACAACTGCGACAGCCAGAGAATCCAGGCCAGTTTCATATAACTCCTTGCTCCGTGTGGGCCGCACCTCGGGATTCCCGCAGCGGGGGCTGCGGGCCGGGGTACGACTTGGCGTCATGGGGAGGCGGCCATCGGGGCCGCCCCGTGGGCGACCCCAAAAGAAACGATCAATCCGATCGAGGGGGTCGCGCCGGCTCACCGGAAACTGGCTGGTGAGCGGAAAGTTGGCGCAAGGTAGGGGGGGATTGCCGAACGCATCCTGAATCGGCTCGCTTGACATTCAGGTTCGGGCCGGGTGACGGAAATCACATTCCGTCCCCCATTCAGGCTCGAACTACAGCACGGCAGCCACCCGGCTGCCCTGATCGATTGCTCGTTTTGCGTCGAGTTCGGCCGCCACATCGGCACCGCCGATCAGCTGCGCGGCGATGCCCGCGGCCTGCAGTTCGGCCAGCAACGAACGGTTCGGTTCCTGCCCGGCGCAGACCACCACATGGTCGACGGGCAGCAGCTGTTCGCTGCCCTCGACGCGGATGCGCAGGCCATCGTCGTCCACGCCCAGGTACTCCACGCCGCCGAGCATGCGCACGCCCTTGGCCTTCAGCGTGGCGCGGTGGATCCAGCCGGTGGTCTTGCCCAGCCGCGCACCGGGTTTGCCGGCACTGCGCTGCAGCAGCCAGAGGCGACGCGGCGACGCCTCCACCTGCGGGGTGGCGAGGGCGCCGCGGGCCTCGAAGCGGCTGTCCACGCCCCATTCGGCCATCCAGCGCTGCGGGTCCAGCGACGGCGAGGGGCCGGCATGGCTGAGGAACTCGCCGACATCGAAGCCGATGCCGCCGGCGCCGATGATCGCCGCGTTGGCACCGACCTCGACCCGGCCCAGCAGCACGTCCAGGTAGCTGACCACCTTGGCATGGTCGGCACCGGGGAAATCGACCTTGCGCGGGGTGATGCCGGTGGCCAGCACCACCGCGTCGAAGCCGGCCAGGGCCGCCGCGTCGGCGCGGGTGTCCAGGCGCAGCTGCACGCCGGTTTCGGCCAGCTTGTGGCGGAAGTAGCGCAGGGTCTCGTGGAACTCCTCCTTGCCCGGGATGCGCTTGGCCACGTTGAACTGGCCGCCGATCTCCCCGCCGGCATCGAACAGGGTGACCTGATGGCCACGTTCGGCGGCCACCGTGGCACAGGCCAGGCCGGCCGGGCCGGCACCGACCACGGCGATCTTCTTCGGTGCGGTGGTCGGGTGGTAGACCAGCTCGGTCTCGTGCGCGGCACGCGGGTTGACCAGGCAGCTGGCCAGCTTGTTCTCGAACACGTGGTCCAGGCAGGCCTGGTTGCAGGCGATGCAGGTGTTGATCGCCTCCGCGCGGCCGGCGCGGGCCTTGTTCGGCCACTGCGGGTCGGCCAGCAGCGGGCGTGCCAGCGACACCATGTCGGCGCCGCCGCCGGCCAGGATGCGCTCGGCCACGTCGGGCATGTTGATGCGGTTGGTCGCTACCAGCGGCACCTTCACGTGCGGCTTGAGCTTGGCGGTGACCCCGGCGAAGGCCCCACGCGGCACCGAGGTGGCGATGGTCGGAATGCGCGCCTCGTGCCAGCCGATGCCGGAATTGATGATCGTCGCGCCGGCCGCCTCGATGGACTGCGCTTGCTGCACGATCTCTTCCCAGTTGCTGCCGTCATCGACCAGGTCGACCAGCGACAGCCGGTAGATGATGATGAAATCCGGGCCGCAGGCCTCGCGGATGCGGCGCACGATCTCCACCGCGAAACGCATGCGCTGGCGCGCGTCGCCACCCCAGGCATCGGTGCGCGTGTTGGTGCGCGGGGCGATGAACTCGTTGATGAGGTAGCCCTCCGAGCCCATCACTTCCACGCCGTCGTAGCCGGCCTCGCGGGCCAGCTTCGCACTGCGCGCGTAGTCGGCGATATGGCGTTCGACGCCGCTGGCCGACAGCGCGCGCGGGGTGAACGGATTGATCGGCGCCTTCAGCTTCGACGGCGCCACCGACAGCGGGTGATAGGCGTAGCGACCGGCGTGCAGCAGCTGCAGGCAGATCTTTGCGCCGTGCTGGTGCGCGGCGGCGGTGAGCTGGCGGTGCGGGCGCACTTCCCAGGGCCAGGACAGCTTGCCGCCGAACGGCTTCAGCCAGCCCACCACGTTCGGCGCGAAGCCACCGGTGACGATCAGGCCGACGCCGCCCTCGGCGCGTTCGGCGAAGTAGGCGGCCAGGCGCGGGAAGTCGCGGGCGCGATCTTCCAGGCCGGTGTGCATCGAGCCCATCAGCACCCGGTTGCGCAGCTGGGTGAAGCCCAGGTCCAGCGGGGAGAACAGGTGCGGATAGGCGGTTTCGTTGGCTGGCGACATGGTCGATACGCTTGCGTACGGAAGCGCGCAGCGTGCCGCGAAACCGCGGCCGGGGCAAGGGCTGGTGCAGCGCCCGGTAGCGCCGGGCCATGCCCGGCGACGCGGTCACCCGTGGCCGCGCTGCGCGCTCGCCGGGCGTGGCCCGGCGCTACCAACGGCCGGGCGGCCGATGCCGAACCAGCCCAGGGTGAATCCGCACAGCGGGCCGATCAGCACGGCGAAGGCCAGCGTGCCCAGGCCGATGTTGCCGCCCAGCCACCAGCCCACCGCCAGCGCGCTGCCCTCGATGAGGGTGCGGACCTTCCAGATCGGCCAGCCGGTGCGTGCGTGCAGGCCGGTCATCAGCCCATCGCGCGGGCCGGGGCCGAGCCGTGCGCCGATGTACAGGCCGGTGGCCAGCGCGATCAGCAGCAGGCCGGCGCAGAACAGCAGCAGCTGCCACGCCAGGCCGACGGCCGGCGGAAGCAGCCACAGGCCGAACTGCGCGGACGGCCCGATCAGCAGCACGTTGAGCACGGTGCCCACGCCGGGCTTCTGCCGCAGTGGCCACCACAGCAGCAGCACCACCAGGCCCACCAGGTTGGTGACCAGGCCGAACGACAGCGGCGAGTGCAGGGTGATGCCCTGTGACAGCACGTCCCACGGCGCCACGCCGATGGCTGCGCGCACCATCAGGGCAATGCCGAATCCGTACAGGAACAGGCCGGTGACAAGTTGCAGCAGGCGCAGGGGCAGGGCGGTGGGCATGCAGGTTCCAGGGGGGAGGGGGATCTGTTCCCACCGTAGTCCCGCTTTGGCCTTCGTTATAGATACAGATGCCGGGCAATGCGTGCGTACAGCGGCGTTGCCGCCAACGGGCTGTTCCGCATCAACGGTAATGACGGGCCGGGGCGTCAGAATATCGGCCAGCACGGAACTGAAACCACGACATCGAATGACGGTTTCACCACTTCTAGAGCCCGGGCGCGGTTCCTGTCATAAGGTTCCTCACTTCAATGGGCGCGCGCTGAATCCCGCCACGAAGCCCTTCGCAAAACCTGTCGCCTGTTCCCCTTAATCCCCTCCAAACCCTTGTCGCACGGGGGTCTTGCGGATTTTCATGATCCTGTATAGGGTTTCAACGTCGGACCGTTGGCTGGTCGGCTGCGACGCTTCACATGTTACGGGACTGTTAACATGACCTTCACCCGCCTGAGCATAATGTTCGCGGCGGTGGCGTGCTGAATCGGCTGTCGAACATCGACGCAGTAGTGCTGGCCCATGCCTCTACCGGTTTCATACCCCCGAAATAGGAGCTGTACTCAATGAACAAGAAGATCCTTACTGCCGCGCTGCTGGGTGGTCTGGCTTTCGCCCAGGCTGCGTCCGCGCAGGAGTTCGATGACCGCTGGTACCTGACCGGTTCGGCCGGCTTCAACTTCCAGGACAGCGACCGTCTGACCAATGACGCTCCGTTCGTGACCCTGGGCCTGGGTAAGTTCATCAGCCCGAACTGGTCGCTGGACGGTGAGCTGAACTACCAGAACCCGAACTTCGACGCCAACCAGGACCTGAACTGGTCGCAGTACGGCGTGTCGTTCGACGTGCGTCGCCACTTCATCCAGGAAGGCCGCGGCTGGAACCCGTACATCGTCGGTGGCCTGGGCTACCAGAAGTCGGAAGAAGAGTACGCTGCCGTCAACAACAACGGTCCGCGTGAGCGCAAGGACGGCAACCTGTCGGCCAAGCTGGGCGTCGGCCTGCAGACCACCTTCGAAAAGCGCGTTGCTGTCCGCGCCGAAGTGGCCTACCGCGCTGACTTCGACGACCAGAGCGTTGCCGCGCGCGACGAAAGCTGGTTCGGCGACGTGCTGGCTTCGGTCGGCGTCGTGATCCCGCTGGGCCCGGCCCCGGTGGCCGCTGTTGCCCCGGCTCCGGCTCCGGTTGCCCCGAGCTGCGCCGACCTGGATGACGACGGTGACGGCGTCAACAACTGCGACGACAAGTGCCCGAACTCGCAGCCGGGTCAGACCATCGGTCCGGACGGTTGCCCGGTGCCGGTCTCGATCGACCTGAAGGGCGTGAACTTCGACTTCGACAAGTCGAACCTGCGTCCGGACGCTGTGGCCATCCTGTCGGAAGCTTCGGAAATCCTGAAGCGTTACCCGGACCTGCGCGTTGAAGTCGCCGGTCACACCGACTCGAAGGGTACCGACGCTTACAACCAGAAGCTGTCCGAGCGTCGCGCCACCGCCGTGTACAACTACCTGACCCAGAACGGTGTGGACGCTGGCCGTCTGCAGGGCCCGATCGGCTACGGCGAGAGCCGTCCGATTGCCCCGAACACCAACCCGGATGGTTCGGATAACCCGGAAGGTCGCGCCAAGAACCGTCGTACCGAGCTGAACGTCCAGAACTAAGTTCTGACGCTCTGCCAGTAAGACACAGCAGGACCCGGCTTCGGCCGGGTCTTGTTGTTTGTGGGCCCAGGAAACACAGCCGTCACGCCCTCTGAACGACCGTTCGTCGGCGTTTTGCCCGCAAAACCAATGAGTTGCCGTATTCATTGAAAGTGGCGCTTGAAAGCTGTCGCGGCATTGCTAAACTCGCCGCGTCACTTCCTTTCGTGGATGCACCTCATGCTGCGCTCTGCATCGGCCGCCGTCCTGGCGCTGGCCCTGGTTCCCGTCGCCCACGCGGCGGTTGATTGCTCGGTCAACACCAGCGCCTCGCCGCTGCCCCTGCCGGCCACGGCCATCGCGCCGGTGGCCGATGAGCTGTACATCCGCGGCACCCAGCTGGGCATGTCCAGCGGCGTGCTGGGCAGCAGCTACGATCCCTCGCAGTCGCTGGACCAGGTGCTGCAGCGCCTGCGCATCGATGGCTGCCAGAACATCGCCAAGGCCATCCCCAGCGCACCGGCGGTGAAGCCGAACGATCCGGCGGCCTACAAGCCGCAGACCGAGTTCGACAACACGCCGTGGCGCTTTGACATGAGCCAGAACGGCAAGCGCATGACCGCCGAAGAGTTCGACGCCTGGATGAAGGCGCGCGGTGTGCGCGTGGTCAAGGCGCGTCCGGCGCCGGCTGCTGCCGCTGCCCCGGCTACCACCGAAGCACCGGCTGAGACCAAGCCGGGCGAGAAGAAGTAAGCCGCGCGGGGAGCAGAGGCTTGCGCACGCGCCGCCCTCCTGCCACCCCCGCCGCC
>NZ_JACVTV010000134.1:0-10612 GCF_016624625.1 Stenotrophomonas sp. S41
GGTGGGCGGGGGTGTCCGCGGCATGGATGCCGCGGCCAAGCCTCCAGGGATGGATTCACGGCGTCCCCCGCGAACCCATGCCTCCCCGCCAAACCCTCAACCCAGCCGTTGCTCTGGAAGTTGCTCCAGCTCCAGCGGGTGCAGGGCCGCAGGCCCTGCACTACAAAAACCCCTTACTGACCCCGCAGGCGGCTGTGCCTGAACCCGTAACCGAAATAGATCACGAACCCGACCACCGTCCACACGCCCATCAGCATCCAGTTGTGCAGCGTCATCGCCGACAGCAGCGCCAGGCAGCTCAGCACGCCCAGGGTGCAGATCAGCCACGCCATCGGCATGCGGAACGGACGCGGCAGGTCCGGCTGCGTGCGGCGCAGGATCAGCACGCCCGCGCACACCGCCGTGAACGCGATCAGCGTGCCCATCGAGGTCAGTTCGCCCAGGATGTCCAGCGGGAACAGCGCCGCCAGCAGGGCGATGCCGATGCCGGTGATGACCGTATTGATGTGCGGGGTGCGGTACTTCGGGTGGATCCTGGTGAACACCGGCGGCAGCAGGCCGTCGCGGCCCATGATCATGAAGATGCGCGGCTGGCCGATGATCATCACCAGCACCACCGAGGACAGGCCGATCAGGGCGCCGACTTCGACCACCCAGCGCAGCCAACCGAGCTGCGGGTGCGCGGCCACGGCGGTCACCACCGGCTCGTCGGTGCCCAGCAGCGGGTAGGGCACCAGGCCGGTCATCACCGCCGCCATGGCGATGTACAGCACCGTGCAGATCACCAGCGACACCATCATGCCGAAGGGCATGTCGCGCTGCGGGTTCTTCGATTCCTGCGCCGCCACCGACACCGCCTCGAAGCCGATGTAGGCGAAGAACACCATCGCCGCGCCGCGCAGCACGCCTTCCATGCCGTACTTGCCGGGGCCTTCGTTGGCCGGAATGAACGGGGTCCAGTTGCTGGTGTCCACGTACTTCCAGCCGACGACGATGACAAGAATGATCAGGCCGGTCTTCAGCACGACCATCGCCATGTTCATCGCCGAGGACTTGCTGATGCCGACGTAGCACAGCCAGGTCAGCAGCAGCACCAGGCCGGCCGCGGGCAGGTTGGCGATGGCGCCGGTCGGGCGCAGCTGCGCATCCAGTGGCGCGCTGACCAGTGACGCCGGTAGATGGATGTCGAACTGGCTGAGCAGGCTGAGGAAGTAGCCGGTCCAGCTGACCGCCACCGCCGAGGCCGAGACGCCGTACTCCAGCACCAGCATCCAGCCGATGAACCAGGCCGAGAGCTCGCCGAAGGTGGCGTAGGTGTAGGTGTAGGCGCTGCCGGAGACCGGCACCATCGAGGCGAACTCGGCGTAGGCCAGCGCGCAGAAGGCGCAGCAGATGGCCGCCAGCACGAAGGACAGCATGATGGCCGGGCCGGCGTGGTTGGCCGCAGCCTGGCCGGTGATGACGAAGATGCCGCCGCCGATCACCGCGCCGATGCCCAGGGCGGTCAGGCCCCACGGGCCGAGGTGGCGGCGCAGGCTCAGGCCGTTGGCGTCTTCATGGGCGGCATGCGGGTGCTTGGTGGCCCACAGTTGCTTGAACATGGATGTCGATCTTTTCGAAGCGCGCCGCTGCCGGCGCGCGGGGAGAAACGGACGGGCCGGCGCAGGGGCCGGCCCGTAGGCACATCAGGAGGACTTGGCCAGCTTGCTGTTGCGGATGCCGTAGCCGAGGTAGATCAGCAGGCCCAGCACGGTCCAGCCCACGAACAGGTGCCAATGCACCACGAACGCCTGCCAGAACAGGAACAGACAGGTGGCTGCGCCCAGCGGGCAGATGATCCAGGCGGCCGGCACGCGGAACGGGCGGTGCAGGTCCGGCTTGCTGTAGCGCAGGACCAGCACGCCGATGCAGACGGTAGCGAAGGCCAGCAGGGTGCCCATCGAGACCAGTTCACCCAGCACGTTCAGCGGTACCAGGCCGGCCAGCGCCGCGGCAATCACGCCGACCACGATCGTGGCCCAGTACGGGGTGCGGAAGCGGGCGTGGACCTTGCCGAAGAACTTCGGCAGCAGGCCGTCGCGCGAGATCGTGTAGGCGATGCGGGTCTGGCCCATCATCATTACCAGGATCACCGAGGACAGGCCGGCAATGGCGCCGATCTCGACCGCGGTCTTCAGCCAGGCCAGCTGCGGGTAGCCTTCCAGCGCGGTGGCCACCGGCTTGTCGGTGCCCAGCAGGTGGTACGGCATCATGCCGGTCAGCACCGCGCAGACGATGATGTAGACGATGGTGCACACGGCCAGCGAGCCGAGCAGGCCGATCGGCATGTTGCGCTGCGGGTCCTTGGTCTCGCCGGCGGCGGTGGAGACCGCATCGAAGCCGATGTAGGCGAAGAACACGATTGTGGCGGCGCGGAAGATGCCGCTCCAGCCGAACTCGCCCGGGCCGGTGTTTTCAGGGATGAAGGGGTGCCAGTTGCCCGGATCGATGTGCGCCGCGCCGATGCCGATGAACAGGCAGATGACAGTGACCTTGATGGCCACGATGATCGCGTTGACGAAGGCCGACTGGGTGACGCCGACATACAGCAGGCCCGACACCGCCGCGATGATCAGCACCGCCGGCAGGTTGAACAGCTTGCCGGAGGCGACGAACTCGCTGCCGGTCCAGGCGATCGGCGCTGCGCTGAGCGCATCCGGGAACGGCATGTTCAGCGTGCTGGTGAGGAAGCTGATCAGGTAGGCCGACCAGCCCACCGCGACCGAGGCCGAGGCGAACAGGTACTCCAGCACCAGGCACCAGCCGATGAACCAGGCCATGCCTTCGCCGAGGGTGGCGTAGGAGTAGGAGTAGGCGCTGCCGGAGACCGGCATCATCGCCGCGAACTCGGCGTAGCACAGGCCCGCCAGCGCGCAGGCGAAGCCGGCGATGACGAACGAGAGCATGACCGCCGGGCCGGCATGGTTGGCCGCGGCCTGGCCGGTCAGCACGAAGATGCCTGCGCCGATCACCGCACCAATGCCGAGCATGATGAGGTGTTTCGCCGTGAGGGTCCGTTTCAACGTGGCTTCGCCGTCCAGGCTGCCTTCGATGGGTTCGCCAGCATCGACGTGCCCGGCCGGCTGGACCGGCTTGACCCTCAACAGTGCTTTCAGCATGCAGAACTTTCCTGATGATCGGATTGGGGCCGCCGATGCGTTGCCGGCGGCCTGGAATGGTGAAGGCCGTGCGAACGGCCCGCTGTACCTTAGCCAAAGCTGAAGCCACCGCACAAGCGCAATCGCAACAATGAACGGCGATAATGAGCAGTATTTTTCCGATATCCCCGCATTCATGGACCAATCCGCTGAATCCCTTGCCGCGCTTGACGATCACCTGCGTGGGCTGCTGCAGGACTACGCCCGCCGGGAGCCATCCCACGACGCGCTGGCTGCCGAATTCGGCACATTGATCGACGATCCGGAAGATCCTTTCTGTCGTGAACGTCTGGCAGGGCACTTCACGGGCAGCTGCTGGCTGGTCAGTGCCGATGGCCAGCGCCTGCTGCTGACCCACCACCGCAAGCTGCAGCGCTGGCTGCAGCTGGGCGGCCACGCCGATGGCGACCGCGACCTGGCCCGGGTGGCGCTGAAGGAAGGGGAAGAGGAATCCGGCCTGACCGGCCTGGTGCTGGACGACCCGGCCATCTTCGACCTGGACAAGCACTGGATTCCCGAGCGCAAGGACGTACCGGGCCACTGGCACTACGACGTGCGTTTCGTGATCCGTGCCGTGGGCGGCGAAGCCTTCGTGCTCAGCGAGGAATCCCTCGACCTGGCCTGGCGGCCGGTGGCCGAGGTCGCCGCGGATCCGGCATCGGACGAATCGATGCAGCGCATGGCCAACCGCTGGCTGGCCCGCTGACAGGCATCCACGCATGGCGTGGCTCTACTGCAACCCGGTAGAGCCATGCCACGCGTCTGCAACCCGGTAGAGCCACGCCATGCGTGGCTGGCGCGGTACAACCCAGTAGAGCCACGCCATGCGTGGCTGGCGCGGTGCCGGATGCATTTCCGCCGGGATGCGCCCCCCCGCCCGGGGGGGGGGCCCCCGGCCGGGCCCGGGGGGGGGGGGGGGGGCCCCCCCCCGGCGACGCCTTCATCAATACAGAATGCGGGTTCGCAGGGTGCCCGGAATCGCGGCCAGCTCGTCACGCACGGCGCCGGCCTGCTCCTCGCTGGCGGTGATGTCGATCACCACGTAGCCCACCTTCGGGTCGGTGCGCAGGAACTGGCCGTCGATGTTGACGTTGTGGCGCGAGAAGATCTCGTTGACCTTGGACAGCACGCCCGGCACGTTCTGGTGGATGTGCAGCAGGCGCAGGCTGTCGGCGTGCTCGGGCAGGGTCACTTCCGGGAAGTTGACCGCCGACAGGGTGCTGCCGTTGTCGCTGTAGCGCACCAGCTTGGCCGCCACCTCGATGCCGATGTTGTCCTGTGCTTCCAGCGTGCTGCCGCCCACGTGCGGGGTCAGGATCACGTTGTCGTGGCGGGTCAGCGGCGATTCGAAGACATCGCCATTGCCCTTCGGCTCGACCGGGAACACGTCCAGCGCGGCGCCGCCGATATGGCCGCTGGCCAGCGCTGCATCCAGGGCATCAATGTCGACCACGGTGCCGCGCGCGGCATTGATCACGTGCGCGCCGGGGCGCATCTTCGCCAGCTCGGTGGCGCCGATCATCCACTGCGTGGACGGGGTCTCCGGCACATGCAGGGTGACGATGTCGGCGCGCGCCAGCAGGTCGTCCAGGCTGGCGGCAGCGCGGGCATTGCCCAGCGACAGCTTGGTTTCCACGTCGTGGAAGATCACCTGCATGCCCAGCGATTCAGCCAGTACGCCGACCTGGGTGCCGATGTGGCCGTAGCCGATGATGCCCAGGGTCTTGCCGCGCACTTCATGGCTGCCGCTGGCCGACTTCGACCAGCCGCCGCGATGGCATTCGGCGTTCTTCTGCGGAATGCCGCGGGTCAGCATGATCGCTTCGGCGATGACCAGCTCGGCCACGCTGCGGGTGTTGGAATAGGGGGCGTTGAACACCGGGATGCCGGCCAGCTCGGCCGCGTCCAGGTCGACCTGGTTGGTGCCGATGCAGAAGCAGCCCACCGCGATCAGGCGCTTGGCCTCGGCCAGCACCTCGGCGCTGAGCTGGGTGCGCGAGCGGATGCCGACGATGTGCGCCTCGGCGATGCGCGCCTTCAGTTCGTCTTCCGGCAGCGCCTTGCTGTGCGCTTCGATCTGGCTGTAGCCGGCGGAGGTGAACACCTCCACGGCGGTCTGGCTGACCCCCTCCAGCAACAGCACGCGGATATCCTGCTTGGGGAACGAGGTCTTCTTCGGCGACATGGTGCGGCACGGCCAGTGGGACAGGGGCTGACCACTATGCCAGAACGCCGGGGCCATGGTGCAGTGCGGAAATAGTTGCATTCGTAGCCATCTGCTGGCGATTGACGGGGCTGGACGCTGGCCCGCGCCACTGGCACGCTTGCCCGTTCTTCACGCACCGCGCTGGACTGTCATGACCGATTCCCGCATCGCCTCGCTGCAGCAGGCCTGTCCCGGCCTGAAGCTGAAGACCGACCCTGCCGACCTAGAGCATTACGGCCGCGACTGGACCCGGCGCTGGACGCCGGCCCCGCTGGCCATTGCCCTGCCGGCAACGGTGGAGGAGGTGCAGGCGGTGATGCGCTGGAGCGCGGCCGAGGCTGTGTCAGTGGTGCCCTCGGGCGGCCGCACCGGCCTGTCCGGCGGCGCGGTGGCGGCCAATGGCGAGCTGGTGCTCAGCCTGGAACGGATGAACAAGGCGCTGTACTACGACGCCGTCGACCGCACCTTGGTGGTGCAGGCGGGCATGCCGCTCGAGGCGCTGCACAATGCTGCGCTGGAACACGGCCTGATCTATCCGGTAGATTTCGCGGCGCGCGGCTCGTGCTCGATCGGCGGCAACATCGCGACCAATGCCGGCGGCATCCGCGTGATCCGCTACGGCAACACCCGCGAATGGATCGCCGGGCTGAAGGCGGTCACCGCCAGCGGTGAGCTGCTGGAACTCAACAAGGGCCTGATCAAGAACTCCAGCGGCTACGACTTCCGCCAGCTGATGATCGGTTCGGAAGGCACCCTGGGCGTGATCGTCGAGGCCACGGTGAAGCTGACCGACCCGCCGCCGGCCAGCAACGTGATGCTGCTGGCGGTGCCCAGTTTCGACGTGCTGATGCAGGTGTTTGCCGCCTTCCGTGCGCGGCTGCAGCTGCAGGCCTTCGAATTCTTCACCGAGCGCGCGCTCGAACACGTGCTGGCGCACGGTGCGCAGGCACCGTTCGACGAGGTGCACCCGTACTACGTGGTCACCGAATTCGCCGCCAATGACGAGGCGCAGGAAGCGGCCGCGATGGCGGCTTTCGAGGACTGCATGGGCAATGGCTGGGTCAGCGATGGCGTGATCAGCGCCAGCGATGCCCAGGCCGCCCAGCTGTGGCGCCTGCGCGAGGGCATCACCGAGGCGGTGGCGCGCTACAAGCCGTACAAGAACGACGTCTCGGTGCGGATCTCGGCAATGCCGGCGTTCCTGGCCGAGACCCAGGCGCTGATCGGCGAGGCGTATCCGCATTTCGACGTGGTCTGGTTCGGCCACATCGGTGACGGCAACCTGCACATCAACGTGCTGAAACCCGATGACACCAGTGACGCCGATTTCGTAACGCAGTGCGAGCACGTCACCAAGCTGCTGGCGCAGGTGCTGGCGCGCTTCGATGGCAGCATTTCCGCCGAGCACGGCATCGGCCTGGTCAAGAAGGGCTACCTGGACAGCACGCGCGGACCGGCGGAAATCGCGCTGATGAAGGCGGTCAAGCGCGCGTTCGATCCCGACGCGCGGCTGAATCCAGGCAAGCTGTTCGACGTCTGATGCAGGCAAAGACTTCACGCAACCATTACGCTCCATGCATACCCACTGATGGCCTGACCACGATGACCCGTCCGCTTCTGCTGCTCGCCCTGCTGTCCTTGCCGCTGGCCGGCTTCGCTTCCAGCTTTGCCGGCTCGTCTGCCGGTACGTCGGCCGGTTCGGCCTCCGCTTCTTCGGCAGGCACCTCGGGCAGCAGTTCGGGTAATGACAAGGTCGTGCTGGCGGCGCGCGATGACGCGGCTGCCTTCGTTGCCAGCGATGGCCAGATCCGTGGCGCACGCCTGCAGGCGGCACTGGTGCACCTGCGCGAGCAGGATGCCGCTGCCCAGCAGCAGAGTGACCTGCAGCTGGCCCGCGCGCTGCTGGCGCGCTGATCCGGCCTTCCGGTAGTACCGGCCGCTGGCCGGCAATTCCATGACATCTGCACGGAACGCAGCCACGCATGGCGTGGCTCTACTGCTGATCGCGCATGCTGCGCACGCCGCCGATCGCCTGCAGCTCGATCCGGCCGGACTGAGCGGGCCGCAACAGCAGCTCGCCCGGCAGACGCTGGACGACGTGCAGGCGCTGCTGCCCGATGGCCTGCTGCGTGCCTTGCCCGCGCAGGTACGGGTGTCGTGGCGCGATGATCTGCCGGCACAGGTACACGGCCGCGCATTCGCCGGGCGCATCGCCCTGCGCCTGGATCTGCTGGATGACAGCCAGGCCGGTGCGCGCCGTGCGCGCCGCAGCGCACTGATCCATGAACTGACCCACGTTGCCGACCGCAGCGGCGCGAACTGGTCGCGCAGCGCGCGTTGGCGCGACCTGGCCGGGTGGCAGCGCAGGCCCTGGCACCTCGGGCGTGGCGCCAACCATTTCAGTGACCGCAGCCCGGATCCCTACGAGCTGCAGGACCCTGCCGAATACCTGGCGGTGAACGCCGAGCGCTTCGTGCTCGATGCCGAATTCGCCTGTCGCCGGCCGGCCATGGCGCAGTGGTACCAGCAGCATTTCGGGACGCCGCCGTCGCTGCCGGCGCCGCAGTGCGGGCGTACCGTGCCGCTGCTGCAGGCCGAGGAGGAGGAGGGCGCCGCGTCGCTGCTGCAGCTGGACCCTTCGCGCGTCTATGCCGTGGACTACCTGCTGGCCGAAGGCAGTGCGCAGCCGATGAGCCGCTGGGGCCACAGCATGCTGCGGCTGGTGATCTGCCGCCCGGGCCGCGTGCCGGGGCCCGAGTGCCGGCTGGATCTGCAGTACCACCGCGTCCTGTCGTTCCGTGCATTCGTCGGCGACGTGCAGATTTCCAACTGGCGCGGCCTGACTGGCGGCTATCCGTCGCGCCTGTTCGTGCTGCCGCTGCAGCAGGTGGTGGACGAATACACCAAGGTCGAGCTGCGCGGCCTGCAGTCGTTGCCGTTGAAGCTCGACCGCAGCGAGATTGCCAGCCTGCTCGAGCGGACTGCGCAGGTGCACTGGAGTTATGACGGGCGCTATTACTTCGTCAGCAACAACTGTGCGGTGGAAACGGCCAAGCTGCTGCAGGCCGGCGTGCCGCGGCTGGGCGAGGCGGGCCTGGCCCAGCTGAGCCCGCGCGGCCTGCGCCGCCGTCTGGCGCGGCTGGAAGTACTGGATGCGCGGGTACTTGATGATCCTGCCAGTGCGCAGGCGCAGGGCTACTACTTCGCATCCGCACGCGATCATTACCAGCAGCTGTTTGCGGTCGCGGCGGCACAGAGTGCATTGCCAGCGGCAGATGTTCGGGGCTGGCTGAAGCTGCCCGCGCGGCAGCGCGCGCCGTGGCTGCAGCAGGGCGATGTGCGCGCCAGCGCCGGATTGCTGCTGCTGGAGCAGGCCGCGCAGCGCCGTGCCGAGCTGCGTGCGCGCGATAGCTTGAAGCGTCGCCTGCTGGCGTCGCCGGACGGCCCGGCAACCGCGCAGCTGCGTGGCCTGCTGGAACAGAGCGGGCAGTGGTTGCGGCCGGGCCGGTTGCTGGCCGATGCCGGTTACGGGTTGCCGCTGGCCGAGGAGCAGGCCGTGGTTGCCGAGGCCGTGACCGCCGCCAGTGCCGCGGCCGTGCCTGCCTGGCAGTCGCTGCGCCAGCAAATGCGCGCAGAGCTGCCTGCCGGACAACGGCAGGAGCTGGATGACATCGATGCCAACCTGGCCGCACTCGGCAACCGGCTGCGGGAGCAGGCAGCGGCGCCGGCAGCGGGCGTGGCCGTTCGCTGATTGCCGCATGCATGGGGCTGCGGTCAGGCGGCTTTCAGGCCCTGCCGTTGCCAAGGTGGTACGGTCAGGTGTCCTCAGCAGTATCGACAAGGAGTCGAGCCATGCGTACAGCTCCCAGCCTGTTGGCGGCCTCCCTGGGCATCATCCTCACCGCGTGCCAGCCGGCACCAGCCCCCGCCGCAGCGGCAGGCGCCGACCTGCCAGGCCCCGTGCCTGAGCCGGCGACGGACAGTGCCGCCGCGAGCGAAACCGAAGGCAACGGCAGCGCAGGCACCGCAGCGTTCCGTGCCAGCGGCAATGAACCCGGCTGGCTGGCCGTGGTCGACGGCGACGCGCCAGGCCTGCAGGTCGAGGTGGACTATGGCGAGCGCCGTTTCCAGGTTGCCGCACCCACCGCGGGCGCCGATGGCTGGGCTGGCAACGCCGCCGATGGCACGCCCATCAAGCTGAGCTTCCAGCGCACCACCTGCCAGGACGGCATGAGCGGAGAATCATTCGAGGCCAAGGCGATGCTGACCATCGGCGCGCACCAGTACCACGGCTGCGGCAACTTCGGCAGCAAATAATCGTAATTCTGTAGAGCCGAGCCCATGCTCGGCTGCACTTCGCCCGCGATGCATCAGCAGAAGCAGCCGAGCATGGGCTCGGCTCTACAGGAGGTGGTCGCGGGGGGGGCCCCCCCCCCCCCCCCCCCCCCCCGGGACACTTAGTCGGCGCGGCCGGCGAATTCGCCGGTGGCGGTGTTCACCAGCACGCGTTCACCGTTGGCGATGTACTCCGGCACCATGATTTCGATGCCGGTGTTCAGCTTGGCCGGCTTCGGGCGCTTGGTGGCAGTGCCGCCCTTCAGTTCCGGCGGGGTCTCGATCACTTCCAGCACGACCGAGGCGGGCAGCTGGATCGCCACCGGCTGCTCGTCGATGACCTGCACGTAGATGCCGGTCAGGCCGTCGGTGATGTAGCCGGCGTCGTCACCGATCACGTCGGCGTCGAGGGTGTAGGGGGTGTAGTCCTCGTCATCGAGGAACACGAACGCATCGCCGTCCTTGTACGAATAGGTGGACTGGCGGCGCAGCAGTTCGACTTCGACCAGGTTGTCGTCGGCATCGAAGCTGGCATCGAGCTTGTTGCCGCCCGGCACGCTGTACATGATGAAGCGGAAGCGGACGTTGCCGCCGCGGCCCTGCGGCGAGCTGCGCTCGATGTCGCGGATCTGGTACACGCCGTTGTTGTACTCGACGACGTTGCCCTTCTTGATGTCGTTGGCTTTCATGATGTTGTTGGTCGTTGGGGGTGGGGGGGGGGCCCCCCCCCCCGGGGGGGGGCCCCCCGGTGGGGCGCCACTCCCCCTCGGCCCTCTGTTCTGGCGGGGGCCATGAGTTCTGGTGGGTGCCGACCGTTGGTCGGCACTCCCCTTGCCCTGGTGGGTACCGACCGTTGGTCGGTACCGCGTCATGC
>NZ_JACVTV010000135.1:0-10491 GCF_016624625.1 Stenotrophomonas sp. S41
CCGGTTGAGGGGGTGTGAGCGGCATGGATGCCGCGACCAAGCCCCCATGGAAGGGTTCACGGCGTCCCCCTCAACCGGACCCGCCCCGCCAACCCACAGGACCCCAGCTTTTGACGTTGACGTTGACGTTGCTGTGGCTTGAAGCAGGTGCAGGGCTGCAAGCCCTGCAAAAGAAAACCCCACCCTACGCCAGCGTCGGTTGTGCAATCTTCCCCCGCGCACTACGATCCTGCGGTTCGCGCGCGCCTGCGCGCGCCCGTATTCCTGCTGAGCGCCCCGTGCGCCGCATCTGCCAACCCGAGGTATCCATGGTCATCAAACCGCGCGTCCGCGGCTTCATCTGCGTCACCACCCACCCGACCGGCTGCGAGGCCGCGGTCAAGCAGCAGATCGACTACATCCGCGCCCGCCCGCCGATCCAGAATGGCCCCAAGCGCGTGCTGGTCATCGGTGCCTCGACCGGCTACGGCCTGGCCGCGCGCATCACGGCCGCCTTCGGCAGCGGCGCTTCCACCCTGGGCATCTTCTTCGAGCGCCCGGGCAGCGAAACCAAGCCGGGCACCGCGGGCTGGTACAACTCCGCCGCGTTCCACAAGTACGCCGACGAAGCCGGCCTGTACGCCAAGAGCATCAACGGCGATGCCTTCTCCGATGAAGTGAAGGCCAAGACCATCGAAATGATCAAGGCCGATCTCGGCCAGGTCGACCAGGTCGTCTACAGCCTGGCCGCACCGCGCCGCAAGCACCCCAAGACCGGCGAGATCATCAGCTCGACGCTGAAGCCGATCGGCGAGCCGATCGTCCTGCGCGGCCTGGATACCGACAAGGAAGTGCTGACCGAGACCCACCTGCAGCCGGCCACGGCCGAGGAGATCGCTGGCACCGTCGCGGTGATGGGCGGCGAAGACTGGCAGATGTGGATCGATGCGCTGTCCGAGGCCGGCGTGCTGGCCAACGGCTGCACCACCACCGCCTTCACCTATGTGGGCGAAGAGATCACCCAGGCGATCTACTGGAACGGCTCGATCGGTGCGGCCAAGAAGGACCTCGACGACAAGGTGCTGGGCCTGCGCGCATCGCTGGCCAAGATCGGCGGCGACGCCCGCGTGTCGGTGCTGAAGGCGGTGGTCACCCAGGCCAGCTCGGCCATCCCGACCATGCCGCTGTACCTGTCGCTGCTGTTCAAGGTGATGAAGGCGCAGGGCACCCACGAAGGCTGCATCGAGCAGCTCGACGTGCTGTACGACATCCTCTACGGCGGCAAGGCTGACGGCGTGGCCGTCGACCGCCTGCGCCACGACCTGGTCGATGGCCAGGGCCGTACCGTCGCCCTGGTGGACGAGGAAGGCCGCCTGCGCGCCGACTACAAGGAAATGGCCCCGGAAGTGCAGGGCAAGGTGCTGGAGCTGTGGCCGCAGGTGACCAACGAGAACCTGTACGAGATCAGCGACCTGGCCGGCTACAAGGCCGATTTCCTGCGCCTGTTCGGGTTCGGCGTGGAAGGCGTCGATTACGAAGCCGACGTCAATCCGGACGTGAAGATCGCCAACCTGGTCGATCTGACCTGACGCGATAGGCGGTAGCGCCGGGCCATGCCCGGCGGATGCCGTGGATGCCGCTGCGCTCGCCGGGTATGACCCGGCGCTACCTCCGCGGTCGGTGGTAGTGCCAGCCGCTGGCCGGCATCAGCGGATTCAGCCGAAATCGAAGTTCATCGACGGCAGTGCCGGGCCGACGAAATCGCCCTGCACGTAGTCGACGCCCGCGCTGAACAGCAGGGTCATCGAGTTGGCATCGCTGACGAACTCGGCAATGGTGCGGATGCCGGCTTCCTGCGCACGCGCGGTGATCTGGCTGATGCGGTCGATGTTCTCGCGGGTCGCCGCCAGGTCACTGGTGAAGCCGCGATCCAGCTTGAGGAACTGCGGCTCGAAGTGGGCCAGCAGCTGGAACGAATCCAGGCCCGAACCAAACTGCTCCAAGCCGATCCGGCAACCCAGCGGGGCGACGTCGGCGAGGAACTGCTGGGCGGCACGCAGGTGGGTGAACACCTTCACCTCCGGCGCGTGCAGCCACAGCCGCTCGCCCGGCACGCCCTGTGCCTGCAGCTGCTGGCGAAGCGTAGCGATCATCTTCGGGTCGTCGAACGACTCGGGGGTGACCTTGACCAGGATCTGGGTGTCATGGCCGGCGCGTGCACGTGCGCCCAGCACGCTGATCGCCTGCGATACAACCCAGCGGTTGATGTCGCCCAGCAGGCCGTGCTCCTCGGCAATGCCAAGGAAGGCGGTCGGGCTGAGCAGCTCGCCGTTGTGCTCCAGCCGCAGGTAGGCCTCGTACAGTTCCAGCGGCTCGCCCTGCAGGTTCAGCACGGGCTGGTAGTGCAGCTGGAAGCCGTCGCCGGCCAGCGCCTCGCGGATACGCCCGACCCAGCGCTGCACGCGCTCTTCCTCGATGCGGTCGACCGCGGCCGGGTCGAAGATACGCGTGGTATTGCCGAGGGCGGCAGCAGCCTGCGCACATTCGCTGGCACGCGCCAGCACCTGGCCGATGCTGGCGATCTTCTCGCCCACCTGCACGCCGCCAAGGCTGACGGTGACCGTGGCCGATCGCGCGCCGATGGTGAACACGTGTGCGGCAAAGGCTTCGCGGATGCGCTCGGCCATGGCCAGCGTCTGTGCGTAGGGGCCGGACTGCAGCACCGCGAAGCTGTGTTCGCCGAAGCGCGCCATCTGCGCGTCTTCGCCCACCACTTCAGCCAGCTGCGCGGCCATCGCGCCGATCAGGGTGTCGGCCGAGTCCAGGCCGATATCGGGGATCAGGCGCGCGTAGTGGTCCGGTTCGACCAGCAGCAGGCCGAACTGGCCCTCGCTGCGGCCGGCTTGGGCCACCGCATCTTCCACCTGCAGCATGAAGGTGGGGCGGTTGAGCAGGCCGGTGACCTGGTCGCGCTGGCGCAGGTCTTCGACCTCGCGGGCCAGTTCGGTGTCCAGTTCCAGGCGGCGGCGGAACACCACCTGCAGGCAGGATTCGCCTTCGTAGGTGGCGGCGGTGAATTCCATGGTGGCCGGGAACGCGCTGCCATCCTGGTGGCGCGCGTCCAGCTGGTACTGCGGCGGCGGCGCCTCGCCACGGCTGAGCGACTTCAGCAGCTGCTTGAAGCTGTCCACGTGCTGGGCGGCGACCATGTCCAGCAGCGAGATGCCTTCGATATCGTCGAAGTCCTCATAGCCGAACATCTCCAGATAGGCATCGTTGGCACGGATGTGCATGCCCTCGTGAACGTAGGCGATGGGGTCGCGCGAAGAGGCGATCAGGGCATCGCAGCGGCGCTCGGTCTCGCGCATCTGCGCCTCGATGCGGCGCAGGCCACGGCGCGCCTGCAGGTCGACCCACTGGTCGCGCACCACCGCCAGCAGGTGGTCGTTGCGCTGGCGCAGGGCGAGGGCGCGGACACCGTTGCTGCTGGCCTGGACCAGTTCGTCCTCGTCGATGCGATCGGCCAGCAGGACCAGCGGAATGTCCTTGCCGCTGGCGGCGATGTGCTGGGCCACCAGTGGCAGCGGAATGCCCTGCGAAGGCGAGGCCAGCACCAGATCGATGGCCTGGCTGGCCAGCACCTGCGACAGCTCGGCCGCATCCTGCGGCCGCCACGGGCGCACGGCGATGCCGCTGTTGCGGAGGGTGCTGACGATGGCTTCGGCGTTCTCGCCGCTGTCATCGACGATCAGCAGCCGGATGGTGATGTCGTTCGCGTTCTGCATGCACTGCTCCCCAATCTGCAAATCTAGATACACGATGCGCGCCAGTCCGTCCATGCGCGCGCCCCTTGCAGCGTTGGAACGGCGATGCGGTTCACACCACGCTGCCCGCGGCATGGCCGCTGGCCCAGGCCCACTGGAAGTTGTAGCCGCCCAGCCAGCCGGTCACGTCGAGCACTTCGCCGACGAAATGCAGGCCCGGCACACGCTTGG
Organism: Stenotrophomonas sp. S41; assembly: GCF_016624625.1. Classification (NCBI taxonomy): domain Bacteria; kingdom Pseudomonadati; phylum Pseudomonadota; class Gammaproteobacteria; order Lysobacterales; family Lysobacteraceae; genus Stenotrophomonas; species Stenotrophomonas sp. S41. The sequence goes on from NZ_JACVTV010000135.1 coordinate 3,975, forward strand.
ATTCCATCGTGGCCGACGACACCTCGGCGGTGTCCACGCCGCCCAGGGTGACCTCGGCGGTGCGGTAGCCCTCGGTGCCGCTGGCCACCAGCGGGAAGGCGCCCAGCAGCTGCCCGGCCTGGCGCAGCACCGGTTCGTCCAGCTGCCGCACCGGGCGGTCCGGCAGCCAGTGTTCGCACAGGCGCTGGGCCAGGCGCTTGGGCAGCACCTCGGCCAGCACCGTGCGCAGTTCAGCCGCCGGGCGGTCGCGCTTCATCTGCCGCAGCCACTCGGTCGCGTTCTGGCCCGGCAGCAGGTCCAGCTCCAGTGCATCGCCGGGTTGCCAGAACGAGGAGATCTGCAGGATGGCCGGCCCGCTGACGCCGCGATGGGTCAGCAGCATGAAATTCTGGAAGCTTTTGCCGTTGCAGCGCGCCTCGACCGGCAGGGCGACGCCGCTGAGATCGGCCAGGCGTTCCTGGTGGGTGCCACTGAGGGTCAGCGGCACCAGGCCGGCGCGGGTGGGCAGCACCTGGTGGCCGAACTGGCGGGCCAGCTCATAACCGAAGCCGGTGGCGCCCATGCTCGGGATGGACAGGCCGCCGGTCGCCACCACCAGCGAGGCGCAGTGGAACAGGCCCTGGCTGGTGTGCACGCGGAAGCCATCACTGCCGTGCTCGATGCGCTGCACGCTGCAGTCGGTACGGATCTGCACGCCCGCGGCCTGGCACTCGTCCACCAGCATCTTCACGATCTGCTTGGACGAGATATCGCAGAACAGCTGCCCCAGCTCCTTCTCGTGATGGGCGATGCCGTGCTTGTCCACCATCTCGATGAAGTGCCACGGCGTGTAGCGCGCCAACGCCGACTTGCAGAAATGCGGATTGGCGGAGACGAAGTTGGCCGGGGTGGTACCGGTGTTGGTGAAGTTGCAGCGGCCACCACCGGACATCAGGATCTTCTTGCCGACCTTGTTGGCATGGTCGATCACCTGCACGTGGCGGCCGCGCTGGCCGGCGGTGATCGCGGTCATCAGGCCAGCCGCGCCGGCGCCGATGACCAGCACGTCGCAGCGGATCGTGCTCATGCCTTGGCGCGCTTGCGCCAGTTCGGAATGATGTCGAGCTGCATCTGGTCGTTGATGATCTGCACTTCGCCATCCTGGATCAGCACGCTGAACCGCATGGCGCGCTGGATCTGCTGGCCCCACTGTTCGACGAAGGCGCCGTCGAGGTCGACCACCGACAGGTTGTCGAAGCGGGCCAGGGCCTTGCCCTGCTTGTTCCACCAGATATCGGAGGCATTGCCGCCGTAGTTCACCACCTGCACCTGCCGGCTGCGGTTGCAGGCCTTGCGGATGCGCGACTCATCGGGATGGCCGAGGTCGATCCACTGCAGGATGTCGCCGGTGTAATCGTGGTTCCACAGGTCCGGCTCGTCGTCGGTGCTGAGGCCGCGGCCGAATTCCAGGCGGTCGTCGGCGTTCAGGGCGAAGGCGAGCAGGCGCACCATCAGGCGCTCGTCGGTTTCCGACGGATGCTGGGCCAGGGTCAGGTTGTGGGTCGCGTAGTAGCCGCGATCCATGTCGCTGATCTGCAGCTCGGCCTTGCGGATGGTGGCGGTGAGGGCCATGGGGAATCCGTGCACTAAAGACGACCATGATAGAGGTTTGCCCGAAGGGTGTCCGTGGTCGGGGTGTCTGCCGGGCGTCAACGGTGGCACTCTGGCAGGGTTTTTCCGCCCGCAACGACCGCGCATGACCCGTTCCCGCATCCGCCGCCTGCGTATCGCCGATGCCGACTTCGTCTGCAGCGTGCGCGCGTCCGCTGCGGGCGTGGTGCCTGCCAGCGTGGCGTTTGCCGCCTACGCGCCGGGCCGTCGGCTGCGCATGCGCTTCAGCAGCGCGCCGGCGCAGGGGCGGCTTGCCGGCGACGCCGGGTTGGACCATGGCAGCCTGCGCACGGCTGACGGGCGCTGGATCAACCTGCATCTACCTGCGGTCATGCAGGCGCTGGTGCTGGCGGCGCTGGGTGATGGCAGGGGCGACGACGTGGAACGCGATGGCTGGCGGGTGCTGGATGCGGCCGCGCTGCCGGTGCCCGCGGCCGCTGCGCCATGATCCTGCCCAGCCGCCTGCAGCTGCCGCCGGGGGACTGGCCCAGCCTGCTCGATGGGCTGTGCGCGCGTTTCCCGCGCATCGACCGCGCGCAGTGGCAGGACCGTTTCGCCCGCGGCCGCGTGCAGGACGCGCAGGGCAGGGCGCTCGCGGCGGGCCAGCCCTGGCAGGTCGGGCTGGAGATCCTCTATTTCCGTGAGGTCAGCGATGAACCGATCATCCCGTTCAGCGAGCGCATCCTCTACCGGGATGAGCACCTGCTGGTGGCTGACAAGCCGCATTACCTGCCGGTGACCCCCGCGGGCGGCTACGTACGCGAGACGCTGCTGGCGCGCCTGGTGGCGCAGACAGGCAATGCCGATCTGGTGCCGCTGCACCGGCTGGACCGGCTGACCGCCGGGCTGGTGCTGTTCTCGCAGCGGCCGGATTCGCGTGACGCCTACCAGCGCCTGTTCCGCGAGCGGCGCATCGACAAGACCTACGAAGCGCTGGCGCCAGCGCTGCCGGGCCTGGCGTTCCCGCTGCAGCGGCTGAGCCGGATCGTGGCCGGCGAGCCGTTCTTCCGCATGGCCGAAGTGCCGGGCGAGGCAAACGCGCGCACCCGGGTGGAGGTGATCGCCGCCGACGGCGCGGTCTGGCATTACCGCCTGCAGCCGGAAACCGGGCGCAAGCACCAGCTGCGGGTGCACATGGCGGCCCTGGGCGCGCCGATCCTCGGCGATGACCTGTACCCGCAGCTGCAGCCGGTGGCCGATCCGCTGCAGGCGCCGCCGTTGCAGCTGCTGGCGCGGGCCCTGGCGTTCCAGGACCCGCTGAGCGGGGAGCGGCGGGCGTTCAGCAGCGAGCGTTCGTTGCAGCTGCCGGAAAGGCGCTGATCAGCGCGGTGGCAGCGTCACGGCTTCACACGGGCCAGCCAGCGGTCCAGCTCGGCGGCGAACAGCTGGCGGTCGCGCTGGCCCAACGGCGGCGGGCCGCCGGTCTGGACGCCTGCGCCGCGCAGTTCTTCCATGAAATTGCGCATCGACAGCCGCTCGGCCATGTTGTTGGCGGTGTACAGCTGCCCGCGCGGGTTCAGGGCGACGGCCTTCTTTTCCAGCACCAGCGCGGCCAGCGGGATGTCCTGGGTGACCACCAGGTCGCCGGCGGCCACCCGTTCGACGATGGCGCTGTCGGCCACGTCCAGGCCCTGCGGCACCTGGATGGAGCGCAGCCACCGTGAGGGAGGGGTGCGGATCCACTGGTTGGCGACCATGGTCAGCTCCAGGCCGACCCGCTCGGCGGCGCGGAACAGGATGTCGCGAATGACGCCGGGGCAGGCGTCTGCATCGACCCAGATCCTCGGTCGGCCCTGTTCAGCGGGGGTTTCGGCTTCAGTCATCTACCCAGTGTAGGGTAGGAAAAAACTGAATGGGCACTCGGGTTTAGCCTCGATCCGCTGCCAAGCCTTGCCACGCCTAGCGGGGCAGGGGATGAGAATGAATGTCAGGGCTATCGCTTTTTCCCCAAAACACGCGTATCGTTCGACCCACTGTGTTTGCTAGGGTCACCGTGAATCGTGGCCTGGTGCAGTTGATCTCACGATCCGCTCATCGATCCGCTTTACCAACGCCTGCAACTCAGTCTCGGCCCCGATTCCCGGTGGCTGCGATTTTTTCAACATGTGTTTCAGGAGTTAGTCAAATGTCTGATCGCCAGACCGGTACCGTCAAGTGGTTCAACGACGCCAAGGGCTTCGGCTTCATCACCCCGGAAAGCGGCCCGGACCTGTTCGTGCACTTCCGTGCCATCCAGGGCACCGGCTTCAAGACCCTGCAGGAAGGCCAGAAGGTTACCTTCATCGCCGTCCAGGGTCAGAAGGGTATGCAGGCTGACCAGGTGCAGGCGGTCTAATCCGTCTGCTACCGTTTGGTAGCCAGAAACGCCGGAAGCGAAAGCTTCCGGCGTTTTTTTTATGCGCGCAACGCACACACCGGCGCGCGGTACGATGCGCGCTCCCCTCAGGAGCCCACCCATGCGCATCGTCCACCACCTGGAAAATTCCCGTTCGCTGCGCGTGCTGTGGATGCTGGAAGAGCTGGGGCTGGACTACGAGCTGCGCCGCTACCCGCGTGACCCGAAGACGCTGCTGGCTCCGCTCGCGCTGCGCCAGGTGCATCCGCTGGGCAAGTCGCCGGTGCTGCAGGATGGGGACCTGGTGCTGGCCGAGTCCGGGGCCATCCTCGATTACCTGGCCGACCGCTACGACACCGGGCGCCAGCTCTCGCCCGCGCCGATGCCGGCCGAGGCGGCCGAGCGCATCGACTACCGCTACTGGCTGCATTACGCCGAAGGCTCGGCGATGCCGCCGTTGCTGCTGACCCTGGTGATCGGCCGCATCCGCACTGCGCCGATGCCGTTCTTTGCCCGCCCCATCGCCCGCAGCATCGCCGACAAGGCCGAGCGCAGCTTCATCGGCCCGCAGCGCCGCCTGCACCTGGAGTGGATGGAGCGGCGCCTGGCCGAAAGCCCGTGGTTCGCGGGCGACCGTTTCACCGCCGCCGACATCCAGATGAGCTTCCCGATCCAGGCCGCCGCAGCCCGCGGTGGTGGACTGGACGACAAGCCGGCGCTGCGCGGTTTCCTCGCGCGCATCGGCGAGCGTCCGGCCTACCAGCGCGCCGAGGCCAAGGGCGGCGCCCTGCAGGCCCTGCGCGGCGATTGAGGCGCGGCTCCGTCGCCCCCATTCTGTCGGGATGGATACCAACGCCCCCCGTTTCGACAACCGGCTGCTGACCGCCCTGCCGGGTGACCCCGAGAGCGGCCCGCGCCGCCGCGAAGTGCGCGGTGCCGCATGGTCATCGGTGATGCCGACGCCAGTGGCTGCACCGACCGTGCTGGCCTGGTCGCCGGACGTCGCCGCGCTGCTCGGCTTCGAGGCGGCCGACGTGCAGGACGATGACTTCGCCCAGGTATTCGGCGGCAACGCGTTGTACGCCGGCATGCAGCCGTGGGCGGCCAACTACGGCGGCCATCAGTTCGGCCACTGGGCGGGCCAGCTGGGCGACGGCCGCGCGATTTCGCTGGGTGAACTGGTGGCGGCCGATGGCCGGTACTGGGAGCTGCAGCTGAAGGGCGCCGGGCCAACCCCGTATTCGCGTGGCGCGGATGGTCGCGCCGTACTGCGCTCGTCCATCCGTGAGTTCCTGTGCAGCGAAGCGATGCATCACCTGGGCGTGCCGACCACGCGCGCCCTGTCCCTGGTCGGTACCGGCGAAGACGTGGTGCGCGACATGTTCTACGACGGCCACCCGCGCGCAGAACCGGGCGCCATCGTCTGCCGCGTGGCGCCGTCATTCATCCGTTTCGGCACGTTCGAACTGCCGGCCTCGCGTGGCGAGACCGCGCTGCTGAAGCAGCTGGCCGATGCCTGCATCGCGCGCGATTTCCCCGGACTGCAGGGCGAGGGCGAGGCGCTGTACGGCGACTGGTTCGCGCAGATCGCGGTGCGCACCGCCGAGCTGATGGCGCACTGGATGCGCGTCGGTTTCGTGCACGGGGTGATGAACACCGACAACCTGTCCGTGCTGGGCCTGACCATCGACTACGGCCCGTATGGATGGGTGGAGGATTACGACCCGGACTGGACGCCCAACACCACCGACGCCCAGGGCCGCCGCTACCGTTTCGGCACCCAGCCGCAGGTCGCATACTGGAACCTCAACCGGCTGGCGCAGGCGCTGTCGCCGCTGTTCGCCGACGTGCAGCCGCTGCAGGCGGGGCTGGCCGCGTTCCAGTCCACTTTCGTCGCCTGCACGCGCCGCGATGCCGCCGCCAAGCTGGGCCTGGCTGCCGCCGATGACGAAGACCTGCAGCTGTACCTGCGCTGGCAGCAGCTGCTGCAGGAAGGCGGCATGGACATGACCCTGGCGTGGCGCGCACTGATGCGCGTGGATGCTGCAGCGCCGGATGCCGGGGTGCTGGACGCGGTCTACTACGACGACGCGCGCCGGCAGGCGGTGCAGGCGCCGCTGCAGCAGTGGCTGCAGGAGTACGCGGCGCGGTTGCGTGCCGATCCGCTGACGGCGGAAGCGCGGCTGGCGAAGATGGCGGCGGCCAATCCGCTGTACGTGCTGCGCAACTGGCTGGCGCAGGAAGCGATCGACCGGGCGGAGCAGGGCGATCTGGGCGGCGTGCATGCGCTGCAGGACGTGTTGCGTGATCCGTACACGGAGCGGCCGGGGCTGGAGCACTATGCGGGCAAGCGGCCGGGGTGGGCGGATCACCGTGCCGGGTGCTCGATGCTTTCCTGCAGTTCGTAGGGGGGTGTTTTGCAGGGCTTGCAGCCCTGCACCCGCTACAAGCCAGAGCAACGTCAAGTTCAACAGCTGGCTATCCGTGGGATGGCGGGGGGGGGGGGGGGGGGGGGGGGGGGGGGGGGGGGGG
>NZ_JACVTV010000136.1:0-10412 GCF_016624625.1 Stenotrophomonas sp. S41
CCCCCCCACAAACTAAAACCCCGGGTAACCCCGGGTTTTTTCGTGTCCGGGGTCAGATCCGTTTTCAACGAAAACGGCTCTGACCCCCGTTCCCCGTCATTCCACCGACAACCCTTCGACCTTCTGCCAGCCGCGCGGCAGCAGGTGGCCGCGGGTGGCGCGGGCGCCGAGGTAGGCGTCGAGCTCGTTGAACTTCAGGCCCATGGTGCGCTGGCCGCTGCGCACCTGCAGGGTCTGCCCCGGGCTGATCGCCACGATCGCCACGACCCGCTCGGTGGCCAGCTTGGCCTTGGGGATCTCGATGATCTTGTTGCCCTTGCCCTTGTCCAGTTCCGGCAGGTCGTTGGCGGCGATCGCCAGCAGGTTGCCCGAGCTGGTCACCGCCACGATGCGGTCGGTCGCCACGTTGGCCACGGCCGATGGGGTCAGCACCGAGGAACCGGACGACAGGTTCAGCATTGCCTTGCCGGCCTTGTTGCGGCCGATCAGGTTCTCGAAGCGGGTGACGAAGCCGTAGCCGTGGGTCGAGGCCAGCACGAAGCGGGCATCCGGTTCGGCGCTGGCCAGGGTCACGAAGCTGGTGCCCGGAGCCGGCGAGAAGCGGCCGGTCAGCGGTTCACCGTTGCCGCGCGCCGAGGGCAGGGTATGCACCGGCGTCGAGTAGGCGCGGCCTTCGCTGTCCAGGAAGGCGACCTGCTGGGTGCTGCGCGCGCGCACCGAGCCCTGCAGGGCATCACCATCGCGGTAGGACAGGGTGGCGGCATCGATGTCGTGGCCCTTGGCCGCGCGGATCCAGCCCTTCTCCGACAGCACGACGGTCATCGGCTCGCTCGGCACCAGCTCGGTTTCGTCGATGGCCTGCGCGGCCTGGCGCTGCACCAGCGGCGAACGGCGCGCGTCGCCGAACTTCTTGGCGTCGGCGGTCAGTTCGTCGCGGATCAGCTTCTTCAGCTTGGCCTTGCTGTCGAGGATGCCGAGGATCTTCTCGCGCTCCTTGGCCAGCTCGTCCTGCTCGCCGCGGATCTTCATCTCTTCCAGGCGGGCCAGCTGCTTCAGCTTGGTTTCCAGGATGTACTCGGCCTGGTCTTCGGACAGGCCGAAGCGCGCGATCAGCGCTGCCTTCGGTTCGTCCTCGGTACGGATGATGTGGATCACCTCGTCCAGGTTGAGGAAGGCCACCAGCAGGCCTTCCAACAGGTGCAGGCGGCGCTCGACCTTCTGCAGGCGGTGCTGCAGGCGGCGGGTGACGGTGGTGCCGCGGAACGCCAGCCATTCGCTGAGCAGCATCTTCAGGTTCTTTACCTGCGGACGGCCGTCCAGCCCGATCACGTTGAGGTTGACGCGGTAGCTGCGCTCCATGTCCGTGGTCGCGAACAGGTGGCCCATCAGCTGGTCGGCGTCGACGCGGTTGGAGCGCGGCACCAGCACCACGCGCACCGGGTTGGCGTGGTCGGATTCATCGCGGATGTCTTCCAGCCACGGCAGCTTCTTGGCGCGCATCTGCGCGGCGATCTGCTCGATCACCTTCGACGGCGACACCTGGAACGGCAGCGCGGTGACCACCACGTTGTTCGCTTCCTTGGTGAAGGTCGCACGCGCACGCACGCTGCCGTTGCCGGTCTCGTACATCGTGCGCAGGTCGTTGGCCGGGGTGATGATCTCGGCGGTGGACGGGTAGTCCGGGCCCTTCACGTGCTCGCACAGGTCGCGCACGCTGGCATCGGGATCATCCAGCAGGTGCAGCAGCGCGCTGACGATCTCGTTGAGGTTGTGCGGCGGCACGTCGGTGGCCATGCCCACGGCGATGCCGGTGGTGCCGTTCAGCAGCAGGTGCGGCAGGCGCGCCGGCATCCAGGTCGGTTCCTGCAGGGTGCCGTCGAAGTTCGGCGCCCAGTCGGTGGTGCCCTGGCCGAGCTCGCCCAGCAGCACTTCGGCGATCGGGGTCAGCTTGGATTCGGTGTAGCGCATCGCCGCGAACGACTTCGGGTCGTCGCTGGAGCCGAAGTTGCCCTGGCCCTCGATCAGCGGGTAGCGGTAGGAGAACGGCTGTGCCATCAGCACCAGCGCCTCGTAACACGCGCTGTCGCCATGCGGGTGGTACTTACCGATCACGTCACCGACGGTGCGCGCGGACTTCTTCGGCTTGGACGCGGCATTCAGGCCCAGCTCGCTCATCGAATAGATGATGCGGCGCTGCACCGGCTTCAGGCCGTCGCCGATGAACGGCAGGGCACGGTCGAGCACCACGTACATCGAATAGTCGAGGTAGGCGCGTTCGGCGTACTCGCGCAGCGGCAATTGTTCGAAACCGTGGAAAACGGGGCGGGCAGGTTCGGTCATGCGGCGTTGTTACCTATGTCGGGAGGCGAAGACGGCGGTCGGCGCTCTCAATGCACTGATTATCCGGATGCGGCGGGGGATGCCAAGCCACGTGCGGGATCCAGCCCCGGTTCCAGGCCGTGGCCGACCCGCGCCAGGTAGCGCCCGGGCGGCAGGCCGAAGTGGCGGCGGAACACGGTGACGAAGGCGCTGGCGCTGCTGAAGCCCAGTGCGTGGGCGATATCGGCGACGCTGCGACCCTCGCTGAGCTGGCGCAGGGCCTCGGCCAGGCGGGCCTGCTGCCGCCACTGGGCAAAGCTGAGGGTGGTCTCGTCGCGGAAGTGGCGGGTCAGGCTGCGCGGCGACAGGCCGGCCCAGTGCGCCCATTCGGCCAGGCTGCGCTCGTCGGAGGGCTCGGCCAGCAGCTGCGAGGCGATCTTCAGCAGGCGGCGGTCGCGCGGCATCGGCAGGTGCATGCGCTGGCGCGGCGCGGTACGGATCTCGTCGCGCATGACGCTGAGGATGTGCTCGCGGTCGTCGCTGAGCACGTAGTCCAGCGGCCATTCGCAGATGCGCTCGGCCACCGCCTGGGCCAGCTTGGACAGGCCCAGCACGCAGGGGTCGGAGGGCAGCCCGGCGCAGGCCGGCGCGGCCAGGGCCATGCCCCAGCCACGCATCGGGCCGTCCAGGCTGACCGTGTGCGGTTCCAGCGGCGGCATCCAGCCGGCCGAGCCCGGTGCCAGCGACCAGGTGCCGTGCGAGGTGCGGGTAGTCAGCAGGCCGCGTTCGACGTAGATCAGCTGGGCGCGGGCGTGATGGTGCCAGTCCACTTCACGGGCCAGGCCCTGCGGGCTGTCGAAGCGGAAACCGATGACCGGCGGGCCATCGTTGCGCTCGAACCAGTCCATGGCCACCTCGCGGAGCAGGGTGGGCGGGCCGGGTTCACCTGCCGTCATGACCGTCGGGGGTGGCTGGAATGTGACATTCATTGGCTGGATTGTACTACCGGGCCAGTTCCGGGGGCCATTAAGGTAGCGCCTTCACTGATCGAGCCCGTTGCTGCAACACAGCATTCGATGCCAGATCGAATATTTCCATTGAGAAATATTTTTTTTGGAAGAAAATGCTCCCCCATGATCTGTCCGTCCTCCAACCCCCCCAGCTTCGGCCTGCTGCTGCGCCAGGTGCGCGACGGCCTGGTCCGCCAGCTCGATGCGTCCATGGCCGAAGAAGACCTCGGCATCGGCTTCACCCATTACATCGGCCTGAAGCTGCTGGCCCGCATGGCCCCGTGCACCGCCAACGAACTGGCCCAGGCCATCGACCAGGTGCCCAGCGCAGTGACCCGCCTGCTGGACAAGCTGGAAGCCCTGGGCTGCGTGCGCCGCGAGCCGCACAGCCAGGACCGGCGGGCCCTGCAGATCGTTCTGACCGATGAAGGCCGTGCCCTCTGGGCGCGGCTGCAGAAGCGCGGCGACGCGGTGATGGACTTCGCCCTGCGCGACCTGTCCGCCGACGAACGCACGCTGCTGCTGTCCCTCCTGACCCGAATCCGCGATTCCCTGACGACCCCATGAACCCGATCCCGCATCCCACTCTCCGCCGGTCCGGGCGCGCGCTGCTGGTTTCAGCGCTGGCCCTGGCCCTGGCCGCCTGCGCCAGCAGCCGTGGCCTGAACCCGCAGGGCCACGTGCTCGACGTGGACAGCCTGCACAGCGAGCGCACGCTGGCCGACAGCGACCTGAGCGCCACTGGCTTCCCGGCCCAGGACTGGTGGAAGGCGCTGGGCGATCCCCAGCTCGATGCCCTCATCAGCGAAGGCCTGGCCGGCCACCCCAGCCTGGACGCGGCCGATGCGCGCCTGCGCCAGGCCCAGTCGCAGGTCGGCACCAGCCGTGCCGAGCGCCTGCCCAGCCTGTCGGTGTCCGGTGGCTACACCGGCCTGCGCCTGCCCGAATCCATGCTCGGCGACGAGCTGGGCGGCCGCTACGGCGGCAGCAGCCAGGTCGCCTTCAACTTCAGCTACGGCGTTGACCTGTGGGGCGGCAAGCGCGCTGCCTGGGAAGCCGCCGTTGACGGCGCCCACGCGGCCACCGTGGATGCGCAGGCCGCACGCCTGAACCTGTCCGCCGGCATTGCCCAGGCCTACACCGAACTGGCCTATGCCTGGCAGCTCAACGACGTGGCCGAGCAGGAGCTGACGCGCTCGCAGAAGTCGCTGGAGCTGACCCGCCAGCGCCGCAGCGCCGGCATCGACAGCGACCTGCAGGTGCGCCAGTCCGAAGCCCGCGTGCCGGCCGCGCACCAGCAGCTGCTGGCCGCGCAGCAGCGCATCGACGCCGCCCGCACCGCACTGGCCGCGCTGGTCGGCAAGGGCCCGGACCGTGGCCTGTCGATCGAACGCCCGCAGGCGCTGAACCCGCTGGCCCTGCAGCTGCCGGGCGTGCTGCCCAGCGAACTGCTCGGCCGTCGTCCGGACATCGTCGCCGCGCGCTGGCGCGTGGAAGCGGCCGAAAAGCAGATCAAGGTCGCCAAGACCAAGTTCTACCCGAGCTTCAACCTGACCGCGCTGGCCGGCGTGGTCGCCCCGAACGTGGGCGACCTGCTGAAGAGCAGCTCCACCTTTGCCTACATCGGCCCGGCGCTGAGCCTGCCGATCTTCGAAGGCGGCAAGCTGCGCGCCAACCTGGACAACACCGACGCGCAGTACGACCTGGCGGTGGCCAACTACAACCAGTCCGTGCTGGACGCGCTGCGCGACGTGGCCGACCAGGTCAACGCGGTGCGTTCGCTGGCCCAGCAGGCGCAGGCACAGCAGCAGGCGGTGGACACCGCCCACGCGGCCTTCGACCTGGCCCAGCAGCGCTACCGCGCCGGCATCGGCAGCTACCTGGACGTGCTCAGCGCGCAGTCCATCCTGCTGCAGTCGCAGCAGCAGCTGGCCGGCCTGCAGTCGCAGCAGGTGCAGACCTCGGTGCGCCTGAGCAAGGCATTGGGTGGTGGTTTCCAGCCCAGTGACGCCGACGCCGCACCGATCGCCTCCCATTCCGATTCCTCGCATTCCTGAAGACCCACGCCATGAGCCAGACCCAAGACACCGCGGCCCCGGCCGCTCCCAACCGCCGCGGCAAGCTGCTGCGCGGCCTGTTCGTCATCGTCGTGCTGCTGCTTGCCGCACTGGCGCTGTGGTACTTCATGTTCGGCCGTTGGTTCGAAGAAACCGACGATGCCTACGTGCAGGGCAACCAGGTGCAGATCACCCCGCTGGTGGCCGGCACCGTGGTCGCCATCAACGTCGATGACGGCATGCGCGTCGAGCGCGGCCAGCTGCTGGTGCAGCTGGACCCGGCCGACACCTCCGTCGCCCTGCAGCAGGCCGAAGCCAACCTGGCCAAGACCGTGCGCCAGACCCGCGGCCTGTACCGCAGCGTGGAGGGCGCGCAGGCTGACCTGAACGCCCGCCAGGTGAGCCTGAAGCGCGTGCGCGAAGACTTCGCCCGCCGCAAGGACCTGGCCGCCACCGGCGCCATCTCCAACGAAGAACTGGCCCACGCCCGCGATGAGCTGGCCGCCGCCGAAGCCGCCGTGGCCGGTTCGCGCGAGACCGTCGAGCGCAACCGCGCGCTGGTCGATGACACCGTCATCGCCACCCAGCCGGACGTGCTGGCCGCCGCCGCACAGCTGCGCCAGGCCTTCCTCAACAATGCCCGCGCCGGCATCGTCGCGCCGGTCACCGGCTATGTCGCCCGTCGTTCGGTGCAGGTTGGCCAGCGCGTGCAGCCGGGCAATGCCCTGATGGCCGTGGTGCCGACCGAGCAGATGTGGGTGGAAGCCAACTTCAAGGAAACCCAGCTGCGCCACATGCGCCTGGGCCAGGAAGTGGAGCTGAAGTCGGACCTGTACGCCGGTGACGTGAAGTACAAGGGCCGCATCCAGAGCCTGGGCCTGGGCACCGGTTCGGCGTTCTCGCTGCTGCCGGCGCAGAACGCCAGCGGCAACTGGATCAAGATCGTGCAGCGCGTGCCGGTGCGCATCGCCATCGATGCCAAGCAGCTGGCCGAACATCCGCTGCGCATCGGCCTGTCGATGAAGGCCGAAGTGAGCCTGCGCGACCAGAAGGGTGAAGTGCTGCCGACCGCCGCCGCCAAGGGCACGGTGTTCGACACCGATGTGTATGCCAAGCAGCTGCATGATGCCGACGAGGTGATCCACACGATCATCGAAGGCAACCTGCCGCAGCAGGCCAACGCGGGCTGAGGTCGACATGTCCGCACAAGCTCCAGCGGCGCCCGGCACTCCGGGCGCACCGGCGGCGCCGGGTGCGGCCTCCGGGTTCCTGCCGCCCAGCGTGGCCCTGTGCACCGTCGGCCTGGCGATGGCCTCGTTCATGCAGGTGCTCGACACCACCATCGCCAACGTCTCGCTGCCGACCATCGCCGGTAACCTCGGCGCCAGTTCGCAGCAGGCGACCTGGGTCATCACCTCGTTCGCGGTCAGCACGGCCATCGCGCTGCCGCTGACCGGCTGGCTCAGCCGTCGCTTCGGCGAACGCAAGCTGTTCATCTGGGCCACCCTGGCCTTCGTCATCACCTCGCTGCTGTGCGGCCTTGCGCAGAGCATGGGCATGCTGGTGGTGTCGCGTGCGCTGCAGGGCTTCGTGGCCGGGCCGATGTACCCGATCACCCAGTCGCTGCTGGTGTCGATCTACCCACGCGAGAAGCGAGGGCAGGCGCTGGCGCTGCTGGCGATGATCACCGTGGTGGCGCCGATCTGCGGGCCCATCCTCGGTGGCTGGATCACCGACAACTACAGCTGGGAATGGATCTTCCTGATCAACGTGCCGCTGGGCATCTTCGCCGCGCTGGTGGTGGGCAACCAGTTGAAGGGGCGCCCGGAGCAGATCGAGAAGCCTAAGATGGATTACGTCGGCCTGATCACCCTGGTGATCGGCGTGGGCGCGCTGCAGCTCGTGCTCGACCTGGGCAACGACGAAGACTGGTTCTCCTCGACCAAGATCGTGGTGCTGGCCTGCGTGGCCGTGGTGGCGCTGGCGGTGTTCCTGATCTGGGAACTGACCGACAAGGATCCGATCGTCGACCTGAAGCTGTTCCGTCACCGTAATTTCCGCGCCGGTACGCTGGCGATGGTGGTGGCCTATGCGGCGTTCTTCAGCGTGTCGCTGCTGATCCCGCAGTGGCTGCAGCGTGACATGGGCTACACCGCCATCTGGGCGGGCCTGGCAACGGCGCCGATCGGCATCCTGCCGGTGATCATGACGCCGTTCGTGGGCAAGTACGCCTCGCGCTTCGACATGCGCATGATCGCTTCGTTCGCCTTCGTGTTCCTGTCGTTCACCAGCTTCATGCGCTCGGACTTCAACCTGCAGGTGGACTACGCGCACGTGGCCGGCGTGCAGCTGATCATGGGTATTGGCGTTGCGCTGTTCTTCATGCCGGTGCTGCAGATCCTGTTGTCGGACCTGGACGGTCGCGAGATCGCCGCGGGTTCGGGCCTGGCCACGTTCCTGCGTACGCTGGGTGGCAGCTTCGCTGCATCGCTGACCACGTGGCTGTGGGCACGTCGCACCCAGGTGCACCATGCCGACCTGACCGAACACATCTCGGCCTACCAGCCGGGCATGCAGGACCAGGTGGCGGCGATGGGGCAGGGCAACCTGCAGAACGGTGCAGCGGTGCTCAACAACATGATCAACCACCAGGCATCGCAGATGGCGTTCAACGACATCTTCTACCTGCTGGGCTGGACGTTCCTGGCGATCATCGCGTTCCTGTGGCTGGCCAAGCCGCCGTTCGGTGCCGGTGCCGGTGCGGCGTCTGCCGGCGGGCATTGACCAATCGTCGTGGATGAAAAACAAAACCCCGCCGGAAGGCGGGGTTTTTGTTTGTGGCGCCATCGCGGTACATGCACGCGATGCGTGGACATGCCCGAACGCCGGACATGAAAAAACCCGCTTTCGCGGGTTTGATCATCCAGTAGATCCACGCCATGCGTGGATGGAGCCCTCGCATTCGCGCAGTTCTCGAACGCCGGACATGAAAAAACCCGCTTTCGCGGGTTTGATCATTTGCTGAGTCATGGTGCCCAGGAGAGGACTCGAACCTCCACGAAGTTGCCCCCGCTAGCACCTGAAGCTAGTGCGTCTACCAATTCCGCCACCTGGGCGACTCAGGAGACGAATTATGGGGAACGACTGAGGATGTGTCAACAACATTTCACGCTTTTTTCTGCGGCGGTACGCCGAGGTGCTGCAGCAGGCTGCGCATCGCCGGTGACAACCGCATCCAGTCGGCGAAGCACGCGCACAGGCGACGCTGCGCCCAGGCATCGGCAAGTGGTATCGCAACGGTGTGCGTGCTGCGTCGATGCTGCCGCGCGATCGTCTTCGGCACGATGCCGACGCCGATGCCATGGCCGACCATCGTGCACAGCCCTTCGAAGGTTTTCATGCGGATGCGCACATCGAGCCGGCGTCCGGCCTCGCCCGCAAGTTCCTCCACATAGGTCTGCAGTGCATTGCCATCGGCCAGGGCGACGAAGGTCTCGCCCAGCACATCAACGAAGTCGAGTGTGCGTCGCGACGCGAAGCGGTGGTTGGCGGGCAGCAGCATCACCAGCGGGTCTTCGGATACCACGTGCCGCTGCAGGCCGTCGGCCGGCACGGCATCGCTGATGATGCCCGCCTCGGCCTGGCCGGCGGCGAGTGCGCGCACGACATCGGTGCTGGTGCGTTCGTGCAGCTCTACGTGCAGGCGCGGCCGCTGCGCCAGCCAGGGCGCCAGCCGCGAGGGCAGGTAGTTGGTCAGCGCCGCGGTGTTGGCATACAGATGAAGGGTGCCACGCGCACCGTGGGCGAAGGCGTCCATCTCGCTGCGCAGCTGCGCCTGCTGCTGCAGGATCAGCCGTGCATGGTGGGCGAGGGCGGCCCCGGCTTCGGTCAGGCTGACCCCGCGCGGATGCCGGTTCAACAGTGCCGTGCCTGCATCGGCTTCGATCGCGCGCAGGCGTTCGCTGGCCGAGCCCAGTGCCAGGTTGGCCAGCGCAGCGCCGGCGGTGATGCTGCCGGCATCGGCCACAGCCAGGAACAGGCGCAGGTCGGCGATGTCCATCCGCATAGCTGGTACTCCGGTCGGGCCCTGCCTTCGGCTGATCCGAAGGCTAGGGCGGCAAGACCGCATTGTGCGCCTGTGTCGCGCCCGCTCCAATGGCAGCATGAACGAGACGATGCACTTCTATGGGTTGCTGGTGGTGGTGTTCGTGCTGGCCGGCGTGGTCAAGGGCGTGACCGGCATGGGCCTGCCGACGGTGGCGATGGGCCTGCTGGGCGGCGCACTGTCACCCGTGGCGGCGGCGTCGATGCTGTTCATTCCCACCTTCGTGACCAACGCGTGGCAGCTGCTGTCCGGTCCTTCGCTGGGCCCTACCGTGCGGCGGCTGTGGCCGATGATGCTGGCAGTGGTGGTGGTGACGCTGGGCTCGGCCGCGCTGCTGGTGCGGGTCGACCGCACCTGGTCACGGGTGGCCCTGGGCGTGGCGCTGGTGGTGTATGCGCTGTACGCGCTGGTGGCGCCGGTGTTCCGCGTGCCGCAGCGGCGCGAACGCTGGCTGGGGCCGCTGGTCGGTGCGATATCCGGCATGGTCACCGGCGCCACCGGTGTGTTCGTGATGCCGGCGGTGCCGTACCTGCAGTCGCTGGGCATGCAGCGCGAGGAGCTGGTGCAGGCGCTGGGCCTGGCGTTCACCGTGTCGACCATTTCCTTGACCACCGGGCTGGTGATCAACGGTGCGTTTGGTGTGCAGCAGCTTGGGTTGAGTGCATTGGCGGTTGTGCCGGCGCTGCTGGGCATGTGGCTGGGGCAGATGATCCGCCAGCGCATCAGCGCACGGGTGTTCCGCGCGTGTTTCCTTGGGTTCCTGCTGCTGCTCGGACTGGAGCTGATACTGCGGCCGCTGTTCTGATTACGTTCGCCGGGCATGGCCCGGCGCTGCCGCGATGCGCCTTCGTAGAGTCGGGGGGGGGGGGGGGGGGGGGGGGGGGGGGGGGGGGCGGCGGGCGGGGCGGCCGCCGCCCGGGG
>NZ_JACVTV010000137.1:0-10331 GCF_016624625.1 Stenotrophomonas sp. S41
TGCCGCTCTTGCTTCGGCTTCTGCAGGTGCAGGGCTGCAAGCCCTGCAAAACACCCTCACTCCACCCAGCCTGCAATCTCACCGTGCTCGAACGGTCCCAGCTTCGCCTTCACCATCCGCCCCTGCGCATCGAACAGCACGCTGTACGGCAGCAGCCCCTGCGCATTGCCCAGCTGCACGCTGGCATCGCGCGGGCCCGGGGTGTCGAGCACGATCGGGTAATCCACCGGCACCCGCTGCAGGAAATCCGCCACGCCCTCTGGCGTATCCAGTGCCAGGCCCAGCACCTGCACGCCACGCTCGCCCTGCGCTTCGGCAAAGCGGGCCAGCTCGGGCATCTCCTCGATGCAGGGCCCACACCAGCTGGCCCACACGTTCACCAGCAGCGGCCGGCCGCTGAATCGCTGGCGGATATCCAGCGGTTGCCCGTCCACACCAGACAGCACCAGCGCCGGCAGGGCATCACCGGCGCGCAGGGCAGGAATCGGGGGTTCCACATCAGCAGGAGGCGTTGAAGCCACCGGCGCAGGCGCCGGGGTCAACCGATGCCCGGCCCACAGGCCGAGGCCGGCGGCCAGCACCGCTGTCCACAGCAGTGCGGGCCGCTGCCAACTCATCGGGCGGTGCGCAGCAGCGCTTCTTCCACCAGGGCCTGGGTCAGCAGGGTCGGCAGCACGGTAGGCGGTGCGCCCGGGCCGTACACCACGTACAGCGGCACGCCCACGGCCTTGTGCTCATCCAGGAACGCGGTGATCTGCGGGTCGACGTTGGTGTAGTCGCCGCGCATGTACACCGCGTTGGTGCGCTTGAGCAGTTCCTTGAACTCCGGGCGCGACAGCACCGCGCGTTCGTTGGCCTTGCAGCTCACGCACCAGTCGGCGGTCATGTTCACGAACACCACGCGGTTGTCCGCGCGCAGCCGGTCCAGCATCTGCGGCGAATAGTCCACCACGTTGTCGCTGGCCGCCTGCGCGGCACGTGCCGGCGGTTGCAGCTGGGTCACGCCCCACACCGGGCCCAGCGCGGCCAAGGCCAGCAGCACGCCCAGCAGGCTGGCGCCGCGCTTGCTGCGCCAGCGGCTGGTTTCGAACAGCCACAGGCCGGCGGTCAGCAGCAGCAGGCCGCCCAGGGCCAGCGCCATGCCGTCCACGCCACGCTGCTTGCCCAGCACCCACAGCAGCCACAGCGCGGCCGCATACATCGGGAAGGCCAGCACGTGCTTCAGGGTTTCCATCCACGGGCCCGGCTTGGGCAGGCGGCGGGCCAGCGCCGGCACGAAGCCGATCAGCAGGAACGGCAAGGCCAGGCCGAGGCCGAGGAACAGGAACACCAGCATCGCCGCGATCGGCGGGGCCACGAAGGCATAGGCCACGGCCGGGCCGAAGAACGGGCCGACGCAGGCGCTGCCGACCACGCAGGCCAGCACGCCGGTGAAGAAATCACCGGCCGGGCCGCTGCGGCGGGCCAGCGACTGGCCGAAGTTGCCGATGCCGCCGCCCATGGTGAACACACCGGACAGACTCAGGCCGACGGCGAACATGATGTAGGCCAGCGCCGCCACCACGCCCGGGTGCTGCAGCTGGAAGCCGATGCCCACCGCATTGCCGAGCATGCGCAGGCCAACCATCAGCGCACCGATCACCGCGAACGCCACCAGCACGCCCAGCGTGTACCACAGGGCATGGCTGCGGGCGCGCTCGGCGCTCTCGCCGCTCTGCGCCAGGCTCAGCACCTTCAGTGAGAGGATCGGCAGCACGCAGGGCATCAGGTTCAGGACCAGGCCACCGCCCAGCGCCAGCAGCAGCACCCACAGCAGCGAGCTGTCGGTCTTGGGCACGCTGCCCGGCGGCTTGGTGCGCTTGGCGTTGTCCTGCTGCGCATCGGCAGCGAAGGCATCGCCTCCCGCGGCGCTGTCACCGGCGGCGTCCGCGGCATCGTTGGGTACGGTCGGCAGCAGGCGGCGCGGCGTGCCGTCGGCGTCTTCGCGCGGGGTGTCGCTGGCGGCGGCCGGTGCAGCGGCGGCGGTGTCAGCGGCGGCAGTCAGCTTGCCGGCGGGAATGGACAGCTTCACCCGGCGGGTCATCGGCGGGTAGCAGATGCCATCGGTCTGGCAGCCCTGGAAGGTCACCACCAAGGTGCTGTCCACGGCCTCGGTGCGGGTGCGGCGCAGCGGCAGCGGCACTTCCACCTGGTTGAAGTACACCGAGACATCACCGAAGTGCTCGTCGCGGTGCGCCTGTGCGGCAGGCCAGCGCGGCTTGTCGGCCAGCACGCCGGTGCTGCCTTCCAGCTTCAGCGAGGTGCGGTCGCGGTACAGGTAGTAGCCCGGCGCCGGGGTAAAGCGCAGCAGCAGGGTATTGCCGTCGCTGGCGATGGCATCGAAGCCGAACGCCTGTTCCGACGGCAGCGGCAGCGCCTGGGTGTTGCTGGCGCCCGGCAGGCGCAGGCCGCCGTTGCTGCCGGCACCGGCCAGCGGGTTGTTGAAGGGGGTGACGCCGGTGACGCGCGCGGTGGGCACCGCGGCCTTGCCGCCCGCGCCGGGCAGGGTCACCTGCACCACGCGCTTCTGCGGCGGGTAGCACACGCCGGCATCGGCGCAGCCCTGGTAGCGCACTTCCAGGCTGATGGTGCCGGCCGCATCGGTCGGTACGCCGGGCAGGGTGGCCTGCAGGCGCTCGCGGTAGGTTTCCACCTCGCCGAAGAAATCGTCGTGGTGCTTGTTGCCGGCCGGCATCTGCAGCGCACCGGCATTGAAGGCCGGGTCGGCCTTGACGCTGGTGCGGTGGCGGTACAGGTAATAGCCGGGGGCGATCTTGAACTGCAGCTGGATCTGGCCACGTTCGGGCGCACTGGCGGTCAGCGCGAACGCCTGGTCGACCGGCAGCAGGTCCTTCTCATCCAGCGCGAAGGCCGGCAGGGCCAGCCACAGCAGGGCGCACAGCGCGGCGCCACGAGCAAACAACTTCATCAATCGGTGTCCTCCCGGGTCTGCGCCCGGATCCAGTCCAGATACGCCGGCAGGCCGGCCCGGGTTTCGACCGCGATGCACTCCGGGAGTTCATACGGATGCAGTTCGACGATGCGGGCGATTGCGTCATCGACGCGAGTCGCCGTGGTCTTCACCAGCAACTGCAGTTCGGCGTCGGTGGTGACGTCGCCCTGCCAGCGGTAGGTCGACTGCGCTCCTTCCAACCGGGTGACGCACGCAGCCAGGCGCTCGCTGACCAGCGCGTGCGCGATGCGCTCGGCACTGGCCCGGTCCGGGCAGGTGGTCAACAGCAGCAGGACGGGATCGACGGTCGACATGACCGCCGAGTATAGGGCCGCCGCCGGGTCAGGACCCGGCGGCGGCGTGGACCGCTGCGTTGCGCGGTCAGTTGGCCAGCTGGCAGGTGGCCGGCTTGGCGGAGGTGAACAGGCCCGGGGTGGCCCATTCCGGGTGGTCGATGAACGGGTTGCGGTTGCCCTGGAACGAGTAGATCACGTCATTTCGCGCACGCTCGGCATCATCCGGCGGATCGGACAGGTGCCAGTCGATCAGGGTCGACAGCAGGCCCATGTAGGCCGGCGAGCTGCTGGTCTTGACGATCTTGCTGCGGTCGTCGGTCAGTTCCAGGTCCGGTTCGGACTGGCCGGTGGCCGCATCCTTGCCGCCCTCATAACGGATGGCCATGTACATCACCGCACGCGCCATGTCGCCCTTGCGCTTGCCCCACACCTCGAAGGTGCCGGTGTTGCCGTCGGGGGTACGCACCCAGTTGGAATTGCCCGGGTAGCCGCCGCTGCCGCCGCCCTGGCCGTTGTTGGCCTCGGTGGCGCGCTCGCCGCAGTTGGCATCGCACTTGCCGAACGGCTTGTTGCCGCGGTCGGCATTCCACTGCGCATCGGTCAGGTACAGCATGTGGGTGTCGGTGTACGGGGCGTACGGCAGGCCCTTGTCGCCGGTGGTGCTGGCAAAGCCCAGCGAGTTCGGCCAGGTGTGCTCGCGGTTGTAGGTCAGGCCGCTGCCCGTGCCCGCACGGCTGCTCACCTTGGTGTAGCTGTGGTTGCGGTAGGCGTCGAGGATCTTGCCGCTGTTGTTCGGATCTTCGTCGGCGATTTCCAGGATGGTCCAGGTGCTGGTGCCCGAGCCGCTGTACGGGTAAGCGGTGTGGCCCTTGATGGTCTCGTGCAGCGAGCAGCGCAGCTGGCTCGGGCTGGAGGTGTTCACCTTGGAGTAGTAGCCCGCCGGGGTGCCCGGGTTGCCGGGATTGCCGGGGTCCGGATTGCCCGGGTCCGGGTTGCCGGTGGTGCTGGCCACGGTGAAGGCGATGCGGCTGTCGGCGGCCGGGCGTGCGCCCTGGCTGTCGGTGATGCGCGAGGCGCGGATGTCGAAGCGGCAGGCCTCACCGGCCACCAGGGCGGTGTTGGTCGACAGCTTCACGGTCTTGCCGCTGGCCGGCCAGGTCAGCGGCACGCTGCCGGAGGTGCCGCAGCTGAGGGCGAAGGCGCCGCTGGCCAGGTTCACCGTCTCGCTGAACACCACTTCCAGATCGGCCGCGGCCGGGAAGGTGCTGCTGCCCTGCGCCGGGGTGGTGGTGGTCACCGACGGCGGGGTGTTCGGGCCGCCCGGGGTGCCGCCACCGCCGTTGAAGGTCTGGTTGTTGTTGCAGCGGCCGAAGGTCTCACCGGCCGACTCGGCCCAGGTGAAGTGGGCGTACTGGCTGCCGCTGCCGGTCAGCTGCAGCGAGGTGCCCGGGGCGGTGCTGTTGGTTTCGGCAACCGGAATGTTCTGGCTGGTCATGCCGGCGGCGGGGCCACCGGAGGCGGTGATGGCGCCCTCGTAGCTGAGGAACTGGACCACCTTGCCGCTGGCGTCGACCAGGGCGATGCCGTCGTTGGGGCCGTTCTGCAGGCCGTTGGTCGGGTAGGTGACCACGGCGATCGTCGCGCTGCCGCAGCCGGCGGCGCTGCCAGCCGGCACCGGCTTGTTGTCATAGACCACGGCGGCCGAGGCGTTGGCGCCGTTGTACAGGTACAGGCGGTAGCCGGACAGGTCCTCGCCGGCGGTGGCGACCACTTCGATGGCTTCGCCGACGTCACCGGCCGGGGTGCTGTCGTCGTAGTGCAGTTCGTTGATGAAGACCTCGGCCTGGGCCGGCGCGGCGACCAGCGCCAGCAGGCAGGCGGCGGCGAGCGGGGACAGCAATCGCATCGACTACTCCTTGTGATTGGGAACGCCGGGCGAGCCTAAGGCCGAACGCGTGACACTTTGCCGTAACTGAACGTCAGATATCTGACACTGCGACGTGGGTCACCAAAAATACGGGAACCTGTCGGCCCGACCGTCTGTCCCCCGCCGCAGCGCACCGTGGAAAAATTTTCCGTGGCGGGGCTTGAAAGGCCCGGGGGCAGCTCCATCTCTGTCCTGCTCCCGACCTGTCGGGCTTTTTCACGCGCAATGCTGGCAGTCACCTGGGGTGAGTGCTAACATCGCCAGACTTTTTTAGACCAATCAATAACTTAAGAGGTCTCACATGAGCATCAAGCCGCTGCACGACCGCGTTGTGGTCAAGCCGATCGAAGCCGACGAAATCTCCGCCGGTGGCATCGTCATTCCGGATTCGGCCAAGGAAAAGTCGACCAAGGGTGAAGTCGTCGCCGTCGGCCCGGGCAAGGCCCTGGACAACGGCACCGTGCGCGCTCCGTCGCTGAAGGTCGGCGACAAGGTCATCTACGGCCAGTACGCCGGCAGCTCGTACAAGAGCGAAGGCGTCGAGTACAAGGTCCTGCGCGAAGACGACGTGCTCGCCATCATCGGCTGAGCCTCGGCGCGACCTGCTTTCCTGTAAGACATCCCTTTTCGTCGCCGGGCCCGGCCCGGCGCAAACATCGAGGTAATCGCAATGGCTGCCAAGGATATTCGTTTCGGTGAAGACGCCCGTTCGCGCATGGTGCGCGGCGTCAACGTTCTCGCCAATGCCGTCAAGGCCACCCTGGGCCCGAAGGGCCGCAACGTCGTGCTGGAAAAGAGCTTCGGCGCTCCGACCATCACCAAGGACGGCGTCTCCGTCGCCAAGGAAATCGAACTGGCTGACAAGTTCGAGAACATGGGCGCGCAGATGGTGAAGGAAGTTGCTTCCCGCACCAACGACGACGCTGGCGACGGCACCACCACCGCCACCGTGCTGGCCCAGGCCCTGATCCGCGAAGGCGCCAAGGCTGTGGCCGCCGGCATGAACCCGATGGACCTGAAGCGTGGTATCGACAAGGCCGTCGTGGCCGCCGTTGCCGAGCTGAAGAACATCTCCAAGCCGACCGCCGACGACAAGGCGATTGCCCAGGTCGGTACCATCTCGGCCAACTCGGACGAGTCGATCGGCCAGATCATCGCTGACGCGATGAAGGAAGTCGGCAAGGAAGGCGTGATCACCGTTGAAGAAGGCTCGGGCCTGGACAACGAGCTGGACGTGGTCAAGGGCATGCAGTTCGACCGCGGCTACCTGTCCCCGTACTTCATCAACAACCAGCAGTCGCAGACCGCTGACCTGGATGACCCGTTCATCCTGCTGCACGACAAGAAGATCTCCAACGTCCGTGACCTGCTGCCGGTGCTGGAAGGCGTCGCCAAGGCCGGCAAGCCGCTGCTGATCGTTGCCGAAGAAGTCGAAGGCGAAGCGCTGGCGACCCTGGTCGTCAACACCATCCGTGGCATCGTCAAGGTCGTGGCCGTCAAGGCTCCGGGCTTCGGCGACCGTCGCAAGGCAATGCTGGAAGACATGGCCGTGCTGACCGGCGGCACCGTGATCTCCGAAGAAGTTGGCCTGTCGCTGGAAAAGGCCACCATCAAGGACCTCGGCCGCGCCAAGAAGGTGCAGGTTTCCAAGGAAAACACCACCATCATCGATGGCGTGGGTGACAAGGCTGCCGTCGACGCACGCGTCGGCCAGATCAAGACCCAGATCCAGGACACCTCCTCGGATTACGACCGCGAGAAGCTGCAGGAACGCGTGGCCAAGCTGGCCGGCGGCGTTGCCGTGATCAAGGTCGGCGCTTCGACCGAAATCGAAATGAAGGAAAAGAAGGATCGCGTCGACGACGCCCTGCACGCTACCCGTGCAGCCGTTGAAGAAGGCGTGGTCCCGGGCGGCGGCGTTGCCCTGGTCCGTGCGGTCACCTCGCTGGCTGGCCTGAAGGGCGCCAACGAAGACCAGAACCACGGCATCCAGATCGCCCTGCGTGCGATGGAAGCCCCGCTGCGCGAAATCGTGGCCAACGCCGGTGAAGAACCGTCGGTCATCATCAACAAGGTCAAGGAAGGCACTGGCAGCTTCGGCTACAACGCCGCTACCGGCGAGTTCGGCGACATGCTGCAGTTCGGCATCCTGGACCCGACCAAGGTGACCCGTTCGGCGCTGCAGAACGCTGCCTCGATCGCTGGCCTGATGATCACCACCGAAGCCATGGTTGCCGAAGCTCCGAAGAAGGACGAGCCGGCCATGGGCGGCGCGGGTGGCATGGGCGGCATGGGTGGCATGGGCGGCATGGACTTCTAAGTCCACGCGTTCCCGACGTAATGAAAAACCCCGCCGGAAGGCGGGGTTTTTTTGTGGGTCTGGATCGCGATGCCCTCGGGTAGATCCACGCCATGCGTGGATAAACCGTGCGGCATTAACCGCGCAACGCGCGCCGATCCAGCCAGACCTTGGCGATGAAGAAGGTGGGCACACCGCCATACAGCACGCCCTTCACCCAGGGCAGCCCCAACTGGTAGGCAATCAACCCGCCTGCGGCCATGCCGACCAGGCCGATGGCGGCCGCCCTGCGCTGGCGCTGCAGCTGCAGCATCTCCTCCTGCTGGCGCGCGGCGATCTGGTCACGCCGGTGGTCGGGCTGCATCACGGCGCTGGCAATGGCATCGGCTTGTGAAGGGGTCATGCGGGGTCCAGAGAGACGGGTGTCTGGTTCTTATACTGCGCCGCCCGCCAAGGTCGCGTAAACCCCGTGCCGCCTCGGTCCGGCGGCCAGTAGATCCACGCCATGCGTGGATGAAGCACTTGGAATCCGCCTATCTTCAAAATATGATTAGCCGCCTAATCACATCGGTGGCCGAAATGCTGGAAGCAAAACACACCGCCCTCATCGACGAAGCCGGCCGTCGCGGCCACGCCAACCTGGCGCAGTTACGTCTCTGTTTTCAGCTACTTTCCCTGTCTACCGCCATCGACCGCGACTGCGCCACACGCCTCGCACCGCATGGCCTCAGCGAAGGCCGCTTCATCGTGCTGTTCCTGCTGCATGGCGCCGGCGGCACGCTGCCACCGCACGAACTGGCCGAGCGCGCAGGCGTCACCCGCGCCACCATCAGTGGCCTGCTGGATGGCCTGCAGCGCGAGGGCCTGCTGCAGCGCAAGCACGATGCCGACGACGGTCGCCGCCTGCAGATCGTGCTGACAGCACGCGGCAGACGCCTGGCCGAGGAACTGTTCAACCAGCACACGCAGTGGATCGGTGGACTGTTCAACGCCCTGGACGCCAGTGAACAGGCGCAGCTCTCACATCTGCTGACCAAAGTCTGGCAGCACACCGACAGCGGTCGGGACGCGACGCCGTGAGTCAGGCCATCAGCGCGGCGCGGCAGCACGAACTCGACACCGGTCTGGTCGCCAGCACGCATCTGGCCGAGTGCCTTGCGGTGGACTTCGCAACGTTGCTGCAGACGGCTGCGGCGCTGCCAGACGCCGCCGTGCAGCGCATGCGCGATGCCGCCAACAAGGGCATCACCCAGCGCATGGCCCTGGCGGCAACACTGCTGCGCGAAGCGGGGCAGGGCGATGTCACCCACTGGCAGTCGCATCCCTCCGACACCGTGCGCGGTTGGGCCTGTTACCTCATCGGCAGTGATGCCACGTTGGGGCTCAGCGAAAAGCTGCAGGCGATACAGCCACTGGCTGACGACCAACACTTCGGCGTGCGCGAATGGGCCTGGCTGGCGGTACGAGGCGACCTCGTAGCCGCGCCGCTGCAGGCGCTGACGCTGCTGCTGCCGTGGGTGGATGAAGCCTCGCCCTACCTGCACCGCTTCGCCTGTGAAGCACTGCGTCCACGCGGCGTCTGGGCCACACACATTTCACTATTCAAGGAACAACCGCAGCACGCACTTCGGCTGCTGGAAGCACAGGCCAACGACCCCGAGCGCTACGTGCAGGACTCGGTGGGCAACTGGCTCAACGATGCCAGCAAGACGCAACCGGAGTGGGTGCGCGACCTCTGCGCGCGCTGGCAACGCGAACACAGCAGCGCAGCAAACGCGTACATCCGCAAGCGCGCCCAACGCTCCCTCAGCACGCCGTAGAGTCGAGCTTGCTCGACTGCCGTAGATCGCGCGCGAAGGGCAGTCGAGCAAGCTCGACTCTACCCGGCAAACCACCACCCCAAGGAAGGCCCCAATGCCCCACATCCTCATCGAGCACTACACCGCCACTACCGCCTGGGCAGCACTCCCGCCCGAACAGCCCAACGCCTTCTTCGCCCGTATCGGCGCCGGCATGCAGCAGTTCGACGCGGCGCGCATCACGCCGCTGGCCATGGGCCGCATCGCGCGTGATGTACCGCATGGCAGCGCCGAACAGTTCTACGCCGTCTGGCAGTGCGCCAGCCGCGCCGACGCCGATGCACTGGTCGCCGGCATCAGCGCCACAGGCTGGCATGAGTACTTCACCACCACCAACACGGTAGGTGCCGTGGACGCCATGCCGCAGCACCTGCACGATCTGGCGACCCACGCACCGCAATAGATCCACGCCATGCGTGGATGAAACCTCCCACGCACCCAGGTAGCGCCGGGCCATGCCCGGCGGCTCCCCAGTAGACCGGTGGACCCTTGAGTCCCCACGCACCGCGCGCCATGGAACGCGGACGATATGCCAGCCGCCGCCGCAACATGCGGCGCCGGCTGGCAAACGTCTCTTCTGTTGCACGGGCTTCCAGAGCCGGTCGCCCTTTTTCGGTGGCAATCCATTTAGTGTAGATGCCTGCGAAGAACGTCGAGTGCGACCGCGGCATTCGTAACGCACGGCGAAATATTGCACACGCGTTGAAATGAAAAAGCCGGGAGTCTGCGCCAGGCTTCCTGCAATTAAACTTTGCTTGCGATGAATCGCGAGGCGTCAGTCGTTACACTTCGCTGTAATCGAGACTTCGCGGCAAGCCCCGTTCCTCGGTTCCGCTTAGAAGGTTGTCAAGCCTGCTCGACCGGCCCAACTTCTCCATAAGGGGGTTGGCAATTGCCGTAACAACCTCCTCCTCCGGGCAGCCAGCCTCCAATGCCGCCGCCGCCGCCACCACCCCAC
>NZ_JACVTV010000138.1:0-9971 GCF_016624625.1 Stenotrophomonas sp. S41
TGCGGGGTGTGAGCCGCATGGATGCGGCGACCAAGCCCCCATGGATGGGTTCACGGCGTCCCCGCAAACCCACAGTGCCCCGCCAACCCACGGAATGCCCGCTGTTGCTCTGGCTTTGGCCGTTGCCTTGGCTTGCAAGCAGGTGCAGGGCTGCAAGCCCTGCTGCCCTACTCCACCAGGGTGATGGGCGTGAGGGTGACCTTCGCGTTGTTGGCCGCCCCCATGCGATCGGTGTACGCCTGCCCACGCTGCAGCAGGTAGAAGCTGTCCAGGTAATCGATGTCGTTGGCGAACCAGGACGTCGGCATCGCCTTGAGGATCGCACCTGCGATGTCGGCGATCACCGCATACTCCGGCGCGAACGCGCCCAGCGCGGTCTTAACGCCCGTGGTCAGGGCCACCAGCAGCTCCTGGTAGTTGGTGTCGCCGTCATCCTCGAACAACTGCACGTTGGCCGCGTTGAACCGGTAGTTGCCCCAGATCACCAGCGCCTGCTGCGGGGTGTAATCGGTGTTGTCATAGTCCAGGTACGGCATGTCGACCGTGACCATCTCCGGCTCGGCCGTGTCGACCTGCAGGCCGGAAACGACAGCGAAAACCTCCGCCGCGCCCAAGGCCCACGGCTCCTGGTCATCGGCCAGGCGGATGCGGTCCAGCCGGGTGATGTCCAATGAAGCGCTGGCACCATTGGCGGCGATGCTGATGCGCTCGGGCGACTGCAGGCCCCGTGCGCGCAGCCCGGCGTTGACCAGGGCCATGCCCTCGGCCACCGAGCGGCGGGTGTCGACATCGACGATCAGCACGGGGAAATCCGGGGCCTGCTTCGCGTCCAGAACATGTGCACGGCCCTGTGCGTCGTAGGCGGTCAGCGTGGTCCAGTCGCGGTCGTTGCCGCGCGGCAGGCTGGCCACCCACAGCTGGCGCGGCGCGATGGCATCCAGCGACGTGCCTTCGGGCACGTAGGCACGCAGCTGCAGCAGCGCCGGCCCCTGCTCCGGCAGGCCCTTGCGCAGCCGCAGCTGGCCGTCCTGGCGGGCCAGACTGCTGCTGGCCAGCGTGCGCGCCTGCGGATCGAACCGCGTCATCACCTGCTGCAGCGCCACGCCGCGCTCCGGCGCCGCGCGCAGCGCTGAGCGCGCGGCGTCGGCGAAGCCCGGTTGCGCGATCAGCGCTGCGACATCGCGCGCACTGGCATCGGTGATCGCCTGCACATCGCCGGGCCCCGCCTGCAGCGGGCCCTGCGCCAGCACCGAAGCGCTACCCAGCATCAGCGCAAGCAGCGCCGATGCACGAAACATCCATTGATTCGTCATGAACATACCTGTCGGGAAAGCTGGCAGCCGCCAGCGGAGGCTGCGCCGCGAGCCCCCTGCTTCCCCACGCGACGCATGCCGCCACGCTACGTGGCACGCGCCCGACATTCCGTTATCCGCCGCACAGTTCCGGCAGCGGCTGGCGCATGCGTCACGCCCTGCAGCCGCCGAGCGTGGGCTCGGCGCTGCAGCCCCGCGTGATCAGGCGTTGGCCATCCACTTCAGGATCAAGCCGGTGACATACGCCAGGCCGGTACCGGTGGCGTAGCCCACCGTGCCCAGCAGCACGCCCACCGGCGCCAGCGAAGGATGGAACGCCGCCGCCACCACCGGGGCCGACGCCGCCGCACCGATGTTGCCCTGCGAGCCGATGGCGAAGAAGAACAGCGGCGCACGCAGCAGCTTGGCCACCACCCACAGCACCAGCACGTGCGTTGCCATCCAGATCGCGCCGAGCAGGAACAGCCACGGCCGGTCCAGAAGCGACAGCAGATTCATCTGCATGCCGATGCAGGCGATCAGGAAATACAGGAAGACCGTGCCCAGGCGCGAGGCACCGGCGGCTTCCAGCCGGCGCGCGCGGGTGAAGCTCAGGCCCAGGCCCATCGCGGTGGACAGCAGGATGACCCAGACGAACTGGCTGTCCAGGCTGAACTGGCTGGCCCAGCTGACGTTGGCCTTGAACCAGCCTGCCAGCGGCGCCGCGATCGCATGGGCCAGGCCGACGCCGCCCAGCGCCACGCCGACGATGATCATCAGGTCGGTCATGCTGGGAATACGGGCGTTCTGTGCGTCGTAGGCGCTGATGCGCGCCTTCATTTCATCGATGGCGCGGGTGTCGGCGCCGTTGCGGGTATCGATCTGCTGCGCACGGTTGGCCAGGAACAGCAGGATGGCCATCCACAGGCTGGCACAGGCCACGTCGACCACCGCGAACTGGCCGAACGTGGTGGCATCGACGCCAAATACCTCGCGCATGGCCACCATGTTGGCGCCCCCACCGATCCAGCTGCCGGCCAGCGCGGCCATGCCGGCCCAGGTGTCACCGGCCACCGTTTCCGGGTGGATCAGCTTCATCACCTGGAAGGAGACGATGGCGCCGAGCACGATGCCGGCGGTACCGGCGCAGAACACCACGAGCAGTTTCGGGCCGAGCTTGGCGATGCCCTTCAGGTCGATCGACAGGGTCAGCAGGACCAGCGCGGCCGGCAGCAGCACGTCGCGGGCCACCGGGTTGTACAGCGCGGTGTTGTGGCCATCGATGACACCGGCGGTGTTGTAGATGGCGGGGATGAAGTAGCACAGCAGCAGCGCCGGCACCCAGGCGAAGATCTTCTTCAGCAGCGGGGTCGGGCCACTGGCGGCCCAGAAGATCAGGGCAAGGGTGGCGGCAATCAGGCCGAGGCCCACGATGTCGTTGCTGATCAGGGCAGTAGCGGGTTCGGTCGGCATGGGATCCTCTGTCGATCGAAAGAGCGGAAAAAAAACGCCGCAGGATGCGGCGCTGCCCGAGGTTAACATCGCCTTCACGCCGGGTCATGCTGCGCTGCTTGCTGCGGCTCCACGACCTGCGCAGAATTGCCCCATCCCCGACGTTCCATCGCCACCGGCACACCGCCATCGGAGCAGGTCATGCAACTGGGTGCTTTCTCGGTCAGCCTGTCAGTGAAGGATCTGGCGGCCTCGCGCGGGTTCTACGAAGCACTGGGCTTCGTGGTGACCGGCGGTGATGCCGCACGCAACTGGCTGGTGCTGCGCAATGGCGGCATCGTCATCGGCCTGTTCCAGGGCATGTTCGAAGGCAATCTGCTGACCTTCAACCCGGGCTGGGACCAGTTCCGGCAGGAGCTGGGCGAGTTCCAGGATGTGCGCGAGCTGCAGGAGGCGCTGGATGCGCAGGGCATCGAGCTGACCACGCGCACCGATCCGGACGGACAGGGCACGGGGTATCTGCAGCTGGCCGATCCCGACGGCAACGTGATCCTGATCGACCAGCACGTGGAGCGCCCGAAGGGGCGGTAATTGCTCTGGCAGGCGTCGACCTTGGTCGACGGAAAGCGTGCCAACCAAGGTTGGCACCTACCAGGGTGATGACGTGCCAACCAAGGTTGGCATCTACCAGGGCGGTAGGTCAGCCGGGACGCGATGCGCCGAAGTCGAGGGTGACCAGGGTGCCGCGCGGCTCGACGGGCTGCAGGTGCAGGGTCCAGCGCAGGTGCTCGCACAGGCGGGCGATCAGGTCCAGGCCGATGCCGCCGCGGTCGGCGCGTTCGCCACGGGCCATGCGCGCGTGGATGGCGGCGATCTCTTCCGGTGCCATGCCATGGCCCGGGTCCTGCAGGGTCAGTACCGCCTGCGCGCTCAGCCGCAGTTCGATGTGGCCCCGCCCGCTGTTCTCGATGGCATTGCGCAGCAGGTTGCCGATCGCGGCCTGCACCACGGCCAGCGGCGCGACGATGTCCACCGGTGCGGCCTGGATGCCGATGCTCAGGTCCTTGTCACCCAGCAGGTGGCGATGGTCGTCGACGATCTCCGGCAGCAGCTGGTCCAGCGCGATGCGCTCGGCGCGCGCGGCCAGCCGGGCCGGATCGCGGGCCAGCACCAGCAGCAGCTCGATCAGCTGCTCCACGCCCTGCGCGGTACGCAGCACGCGCTGCATCTGCTGGCGCGCGCGTTCGGGCAGCCCCGGTTGCTCCAGCGCCAGCTCGGCCGCACCGGTGATCACCGCGATCGGCGTGCGCAGTTCGTGGCTGGCGGTACTGATGAACACCCGCTCGCGCTCGACAAACTGCTCGTTGCGGTCCAGGTAATCGTTGAGCGCGTCGGCAATCGTGTGCAGTTCCGAACTGCCGCGCGGATCGACGTCGACGCGCTGGCCCTGCTCGCCCGGCCGCAGCGCACCGATGTGCTGGGCCAGCAGGCTCAGCGGGCGTACCACGCGTTCCATGCCGAACGAGGCCATCAGCACGGTGACGAACACCATGATGATGCCGGCCAGCATCACCCAGCGCGTGGCGAACTGTTCGAGGTCGTGGAAGTCGGAGATGTCCAGGGCCAGCGCGACCCGCCCCATCGTGCCGGTGTCGCGCACCATCACCGCCGTCTCGCGCTCACCCACCATCACCCCGTCATGCAGGCCCGGGTGCAGGTCGCGCAGGGTTTCCGGCATGTTCGCTTCGTCGAAGCGGTACAGGCTGAGGGTGTCCGAATCCTGCCAGTGGTACTGCGGTTCGTGCTCGGTGTGCTCGACGATGCTGTCCAGCTCGGAATTGAGCAGCGCGCGCCAGGCGGCATGCTCGGCATGCTCGTGCACGTAGTTGCCCACGCTGAACACCGCCAGCGAAATCAGCGCCAGGTAGCCCAGCAGCCAGCCGATCACACGCCGGTACAGCGGGCCCGGCTTAGGCGCTTTCTTCATCGCTTCCACTGCCTGCACTGCCACTGGCCGCCAACCGGTAGCCGACGCGCGGCAGGGTATGGATCAGCTTGTCGTTGAAGGGGCCATCCACGCTGCGGCGCAGTTCGTAGACGTGTGAACGCAGCAGGTCGCCATCCGGCGGCTCGTCGCCCCACAGGGCGAACTCCAGCTGCTGGCGGGTGACCGCGCCCGGGCTGGCCCGCATCAGCACTTCCAGCAGCTTGCGGCAGGCCGGGTAGAGATGCAGCGCCTGGCCGCCGCGCTGGGCTTCCAGGGTCGCCAGGTCCAGCACCAGGTCGGCCACCTGCAGGCGCTTGCGCGGGTTGCGCCCCTGCGCGCGCGTCAGCAGGGCTTCCAGCCGCACCTCCAGCTCGGGCAGGGCGAAGGGCTTGGTCAGGTAGTCATCCGCACCGGCGCGGAAGCCGGCAATCTTGTCCGGCAGCTCGTCGCGGGCGGTCAGCATGATCACCGGCACTTCCGAACCCTGGTCCGTACGCAGGCGGCGCAGCACTTCCGGCCCTTCCATGCGCGGCAGCATCCAGTCCAGGATCACCGCGTCGTAAGGGTGGCTGGCGGCCAGGTGCAGGCCGGTGATGCCATCGGGGGCCACGTCGAGGACGTGCCCGCGCGACTCGAAATAGTCGAACAGGTTGGCCACCAACTGGCGGTTGTCCTCGATCACCAACAGGCGCATGCACGGAATGTCCACGGAAGTTCGTACCATGGTAGCGCTGACCATGTCGGAATGCGGTCGCCCTGCGCCTGCCTCCGACGCCTTTCCCACGCCCTGTTTCCGACAATGGCCGTTTTGCTCCCGGAGCCCGCTGTGCCCGTAGCCCTGCCCCGCCGCTGGTTCCTGCCCCTGCTTTGGGTGCTGATGATCGTCTCGCTGGGCGCCGGCCTCGGCATGCGCCAGCCGCAGCCGCCGGACGAGCCGCGCTTCGTGCTGGCCGCGCGGGCCATGGTCGACAGCGGGGAATGGCTGCTGCCGCACCGCGGCAGCGAGCTCTACGCGGAAAAGCCGCCAGTGTTCATGTGGCTGCAGGCCGTCGCCCACCAGGTCGTCGGCAGCTGGCAGTGGTCGTTCCTGCTGCCCTCGCTGCTGGCGGCCCTGCTCAGCCTGTGGCTGGTCTCGGACCTGGCGCGACGGCTATGGTCGCCACGGCACTCCCTGTACGCGATGGCGGCGCTGTTCTGCACGCTGCAGTTCGGGCTGATGGCCAAGCGCGCACAGATCGACATGGTGCTGGTGGCAATGACCACCGTGGCCCTGTGGGGCCTGCTGCGCCACCTCAGTGAACGCCGCAACCTGCCGGCGCTGTGGCTGGCCGGCTTCGCCGCTGGCCTGGGCACCGTGACCAAGGGCGTGGGCTTCCTGCCGCTGTTGATGGTGCTGCCCTGGTTCGGCTGGTGGCTGTACCAGCGCCGCCGCGGGCAGGCCGTGTCCGGCCCGCACCCGGCCACCCTGCTGTGGCTGCTGCCGGCCTTCCTGCTGGGCACGGCGGTGTGGCTGGCGCCGCTGGGCTGGGCCCTGCTGCACGAACCCAGCGCATCGCTGCAGTCGTATGCGCACGAGCTGCTGTTCAAGCAGACCGGCACCCGTTACGCCAACGCCTGGCACCACCGCCAGCCGGTCTGGTACTACCTGCAGGTGATCCTGACGCTGTGGCTGCCCGGCAGCCTGCTGCTGCCGCTGCTGGCCAAGCCCTGGTGGCGCCGCCTGCGCCGTGGCGACCGCCGGCAGTGGCTGCTGCTGGGCTGGGCGCTGCTGGTGCTGCTGTTCTTCAGCGCCAGCCCGGGCAAGCGCGAGGTCTACGTGCTGCCGATGCTGCCGGCGATGGCCCTGGCCGTGGCCCCGCTGCTGCCGGGCCTGCTGCGCCGCCTGTGCGTGCGCCGCTACCTGTTCGGCTACAGCCTGGTGCTGATGCTGGCCACCGGCACGCTGGGCGTGATGATGATGACCGACAGCCACTGGGTGCAGGCCCAGCTGGCGCGACGGGCGATGCCCGATTCGCTGCTGCCGGTGCTTGGCAATGGCCTGCTGGTCTTCGCCATTGCCGTGGCCACGCTGGCGGTCTGGCTGCGGGTGCGTCGTGCGGCCCTGCTGGTGCTGCTGACCCACGGCATGCTGTGGATGCTGTACGGGCTGGTGCTGATGCCCACGCTGGACCCCTACGCTTCGGCGTCTGCGCTGATGCAGCGGGTCGGCAAGCGGATCGGACCGGATGCCGAGCTGGCCCTGGTGGCCTGGCGCGAACAGAACCTGCTGCAGGCCGACCGGCCGGTGCGTGAGTTCGGCTTCAAGCGCCCCTGGGCCGAGCAGTGGCACGATGCCGGCCCGTGGCTGGCCAAGGCCCCGGAAAAGCGCTGGGTGCTGGTGCTGGACAAGGCCATGAGCCCCTGCGTGGATCCGGCCCAGGTGATCGACATCGGCATCGCCAACCGGAACCGCTGGCAGCTGCTGCCGGGCAGTGCCTGGGACGCCAGCTGCCATGCCGAACGTGCCGGTGCTTCGGAAGAAGAAGACTGAACGCTGGCTCGCGCCGGGGCGGCATTAACCCGGCGCGAACAGATGTACGACCCTTCTCCGACATGAAGGTGACGAGCATGGCCGCGGATTCCTGCCATGGCCCCTTCCCGCATGCCCGCTCGTCCCCTTGTCCCGGCTTCTGCCTTCACGCCTTCGTGGCTGGCATCGCGTTTCGCACTGACGCACCTGCTGCTGCCGTTGGCCGTCGGCGTTCCGCTGTTCGTCCTGTTGATGGGCTTTGGGGGTGACGAGTGGGTGGCCGACCACCTGTTCCGCCTGGAGGGCGGCCACTGGGCACTGCAGGATGCCTGGCTGACCCGCGCGGTCGTGCACAAGGGCGGCAAGTGGCTGAGCACGGCGGCGGCCCTGGTGGCGATCCTGCTGTGCTTCCACCACTGGCGTCGCGGCCGCGACCGCACCCTGCGCTGGGCGCTGCTGTACGTGGTGGTGGCGATGGCGCTGGGCACCGGCCTGATCTCGCTGCTCAAGGCGCTGGTGCCGATGGACTGCCCCTGGGACCTGCTGCGCTATGGCGGCCACGAGCCCTTCATCGGCCTGCTGGCCAGCCGTCCCGAGGGCATGCCTGCGCGTGCCTGTTTCCCGGCCGGCCATGCCAGCGCCGGCTACGCCTGGCTGTGCCTGTACTTCTTCGCCCTGCTCTGGCGCCCGGCGTGGCGCTGGGCCGGGCTGTGGATCGGCCTCGGCAGCGGCCTGGTGTTCGGCATCAGCCAGCAGCTGCGTGGCGCCCATTTTCTTTCGCATGACGTTGCCACGGCCTTGCTGTGTTGGCTGCTGTCGCTGGGCCTGTTCCTGATCACGGAGCGGCTGCTGGCCCGGCGCACGCTGGAACGTCCGACCCGCCAGGAGGCACGTGCATGAATGCATCGGTCCAACGTTCGCTGCGCCTGCCGGCACTGGCCAGCCTTCATCGCTGGCGCCCGCAGCTGTCCACCGAAGCGCTGATCGCGCTGACCAGCCTGTTCTTCGCGGTGGCCGGCAACGGCCTGTTCTGGCACAGCGCGATGGCCAGCCATCCCGGCAGCCTGCGCTACGCGCTGTCGCTGTTCCTGCTGCTGCTCGGCGCGCACGGCGTGCTGCTGGGCATCCTGGTCTGGCGCTGGAATGCCAAGGTGGTGACCAGCGTGCTGCTGCTGGTGACCGCCTTCGCCGCGCACTACATGAGCCAGTTCCACATCTACCTGGATGCGGACATGCTGCGCAACGTGCTGGCGACCGATCCGAAGGAAAGCCGCGAGCTGATGACGGCCTCGCTGGTCTGGCCGGTGCTGCTGCTGGCGGTGCTGCCGATGGTGCTGCTGTGGCGGGTGGAACTGCGCCGCCGCAGCTGGGGCCGCACCCTGCTGTGGCGCGTGGGCTTCCTGCTGGTGGCGACGGTCACCACCGTGGGTGGCGCGCTGATTTCGTTCCAGGATGTCTCGGCGCTGATGCGCAACCAGCGCGAAGTCCGCTATCTGGCCACCCCGGCCAACGTGCTGCTGGGCATGCCGCGTGCGCTGCGCGGCGACAACCCGGTGCAGCGCGCGCCGAAACTGCCGATCGGCACCGATGCCAAGGCCACCCCGCGCGCGCCCACCAGCAAGCCGCGGCTGCTGGTGATCGTGATGGGCGAAACCGTGCGTGCGCAGAACTGGGGCCTCAACGGCGGGCGCAACACCACGCCGGAACTGGCGCAGGCGCCGGTGATCAATTTCCCGGACATGCATTCGTGCGGCACCAGCACCGAAGTCTCGCTGCCCTGCATGTACTCGCCCTGGGGCCGGCACGAGTACGACGAGAAGAAGATCCGCGCGCACCAGTCGCTGCTGCACGTGCTGAACCGCGCGGGCGTGACGCCGCTGTGGCGTGACAACCAGTCCGGCTGCAAGGGCGTTTGCGAAGGCCTTGATTTCCAGTCACTGTCCGACGCGACCACGCCCGGCCTGTGTGCGGATGGCCGCTGCATGGATGAGATCCTGCTGCAGGATCTGGCCACGCAGGTGCGTGCCAAGCCGGGCGACCGGGTGGTGGTGCTGCACCAGCTGGGCAACCATGGCCCGGCGTACTTCGAGCGCTACCCGGCCGCCTTCCGCCGCTTTACGCCGACCTGCGACACGCGTGACATCGGCCGCTGCTCGCGCGAGGAGATCACCAACAGCTACGACAACGCGGTGCTGTACACCGACCACTTCCTGAGCAAGACGATCGGCACGCTGCAGGGCCTGCAGGACTACGACACGGCGATGATCTACCTGTCCGACCATGGCGAGTCGCTGGGTGAGAAGGGCCTGTTCCTGCACGGCGTACCGTACGCGATCGCTCCGGCAGAGCAGACCAGCGTACCGATGACGATGTGGTTCTCGCCGGGCTTCGCCCGCAGCCGCGGGCTGGACCTGCAGTGCCTGCGCAAGCGTTCGGCGGCGTACACCGACCACGACAACCTGTTCCCGTCGGTGCTGGGGCTGATGCAGGTGAAGACGGCACTTTACGAACGCGACCGCGACCTCTTCGCCGGCTGCGAGAGCTGAGGGGTTGTGTTCTGGCAGGGCTTGCAGCCCTGCACCGGCTTCAAGCCAGAGCAACGTCAAGTTCAAGAGCTGGTTTGCTGAGGGTTGGCGGGGTGGGTCCGGTTGAGGGGGACGCCGTAAATACGTCCTTGTAGGCTCGGTCGCCGCATCCATGCGGCTCACGCCCCCTCAACCGGACCCACCCC
>NZ_JACVTV010000139.1:0-9687 GCF_016624625.1 Stenotrophomonas sp. S41
CCCCCGCTAGCACCTGAAGCTAGTGCGTCTACCAATTCCGCCACCTGGGCGTCGAGGAGCGAGATTATGGGGTGTTGTTACCGGGGTGTCAACACTTCTCGAAAACAATCTCGCGATGGGGTCAGAGCCCTTTCCTGTGGAAAGGGATCCGACCCTGCTGCTGGATGACAGGCAAAAAAAATCCCCGCCGAAGCGAGGAGTTTTTTCGTTGGTGCCCAGGAGAGGACTCGAACCTCCACGGTTTTACCCGCTAGTACCTGAAACTAGTGCGTCTACCAATTCCGCCACCTGGGCGTTCCAGAGGCGCAATTGTGAAGATGAATCCGCAGGCTGTCAACGATTTCCAACAAATATTTCACGCGGCGCTTCCAAGGCCGCCGCTGACCCGTTCTGCACGCCCGCAACGGCTACCATGTAGGGCGATGACTACCAAAAAACCAAGCAAGGGCGGGAGCAAGTCCCGCAGCCAGGCCCCGACCAAGGGCGCCAAGGCGGGCGCAGCCCGCACCACCAAGCCGGGCAAGCCGTTGCCGGGCTGGTTCCCCGAATTGAATGAAGGCGGTGCACCGCCGCGCGGCCGCAAGGGCCGCGGCATGGATGCCGCCGCACCGGGCCCGGCCCCGGGCCGCAAGCTGCCGCCGACCGGGAAGGTGATCGACGATCCCTATGCCGCCCGCGAAGCAGAGAAGTACGAACAGCCCATCGCCAGCCGCGAGGCCATCCTGGCCCTGCTGGAACGCTGCGACGGGCCGCAGACCGCCGAGGAACTTGGCGCGCGCCTGGGTCTGACCGCAGCCGACCGTGCCGAGGCACTGTCGCGCCGGCTGGGCGCCATGGTCCGTGACGGCCAGCTGGTGCAGAACCGCCGCGGCGGCTTCGCGCCGATCCAGACCCTGAACCTGGTCACCGGCGTGGTGATCGCCAACCCGGAAGGGTTCGGCTTCCTGCGCCCGGTCGAGGGTGGCGACGATCTGTTCCTGCCGCCCTATGAAATGCGCAAGGTGATGCACGGCGACAAGGTGTTGGCCCGCGTGACCGGCATCGACCACCGTGGCCGCCGCGAAGGCAGCATCGCCCGCGTGCTCGAGCGCGGCATGACCCGCCTGATCGGTCGCTTCAGCATTGAAATGGGCATCAATTACGTGGTGCCCGATGACAAGCGCATCCAGCGCAACGTGCAGGTGCCGCCGGACCAGACCGGTGGCGCGCGCGATGGCCAGCTGGTGGTCTGTGAACTGACCCAGGCGCCGGACAGCCGCCGCCCGCCGATCGGCCGCATCATCGCCGTGCTCGGCGACAAGCTGACCGCGTCGCTGGTGGTGGAGACCGCCATCCACGGCCACGAACTGCCGTTCGAGTTCCCGCAGGACGTGTTGGACGAAGCCGCCTCGGTGCCGATGGTGGTCGAGCCGGCGATGATCGGCGACCGCGTCGACCTGCGCAGCACGCCGCTGGTGACCATCGACGGTGAAGATGCCAAGGACTTCGATGACGCGGTCTACTGCGAACCGAATGCCGATGGCTTCCGCCTGGTGGTGGCCATTGCCGATGTCTCCAACTACGTGCGCCCCGGCACGCCGCTGGACGAGGAAGCGCAGAAGCGCGCCACGTCGGTGTATTTCCCGGGCTTCGTGGTGCCGATGCTGCCGGAGACCCTGTCCAACGGCATCTGCTCGCTGATGCCCAAGGTCGATCGCATGTGCTTCGTCTGCGACATGCAGATCGACCGCGACGGCGTGGTCAGCCATTCGCGCTTCTACGAAGCGGTGATGAACTCGCACGCGCGCCTGACCTACACCCAGGTGTGGAAGGCGGTGGGCGAGGACGATGCCGATACCAAGGCATGGATGGGCGAGCTGCTGCCACAGGTGCAGCGCCTGCACCAGCTGTACAAGGTCCTGTCGAAGGCGCGTGCCAAGCGCGGCGCCATCGAGTTTGAAAGCAGCGAGGTGCGCTTCGTGCTGGACAACCGTGGCGAGGTGACCCAGGCCGGCATGCTGGTGCGCAACGATGCGCACAAGCTGATCGAGGAATGCATGATCGCGGCCAACGTGGAGGCGGCCAAGTACCTGCTGTCGCGCCATGTGCCGGCCCCGTACCGCGTCCACGAGAAGCCGCCGGAGACCAAGTTCGCCGACCTGCTGGAATTCCTCAAGGAGTTCAAGCTGAGCCTGCCGCCGTGGTCGAAGGTGCGCCCGGGCGACTACACCAAGCTGCTGAAGAAGATCCGCGACCGCCCCGATGCCACGCTGCTGGAATCGGTGCTGTTGCGCAGCCAGAGCCTGGCGGTCTACAGCCCGGACAACAATGGTCACTTCGGCCTGGCGCTGGAGGCCTACGCGCACTTCACCTCGCCGATCCGTCGTTATCCCGACCTGCTGGTGCACCGTGCGATCAAGCATGCGCTGTCCGGCAAGCCGCTGGACAAGTTCACCTACAACGCCCGCGAGATGGCTGCGCTGGCGCTGCAGTGTTCCGAGCGCGAGCGTCGTGCCGACGAGGCCGAGCGCGAGGTCGACGAGCGCTACCGCGCCGCGTGGATGGAAAAGCACGTGGGCGGCCAGTTCGACGGCGTGATCAGCGGCGTGACCAGCTTCGGCCTGTTCGTGGAGCTGGATGATTCCAAGGTGCAGGGCCTGGTCCACGTGACCCAGCTGCCGCAGGACTATTACAAGTTCGACGCCACCCGCAAGACGCTGACCGGCGAACGCCGCGGCGGCAGCTACCGGCTGGGCGACCGCGTGCGCATCCTGGTGCTGAAGGCCAGCATGGAAGAGCGCAAGATCGACTTCCGCCTGGTCGAGCACAAGGGCGAGGACGAGGGCGATGGCCTGCCGCCGCTGCCGGAACGCGGCAAGCCGGCCAAGCGCACCAAAAAGCAGTATTGAAAGGTGTGCCGACCAACGGTCGGCACCCACCTTGCCCGGTAGGTGCCAACCGTTGGTTGGCACGTTCCTCACCCGGTAGGTGCCAACCTTGGTTGGCACGACGTTCCGGAGGAACCCAGCATGCAAGGCCAACCCGAGTACCGCGGCGGCTGCCAATGCGGCGCCATCCGCTTCGAGGCGCGCGGCGCCCTCACCGACAGCTCGATCTGCCACTGCCGGATGTGCCAGAAGGCGTTCGGCGCCTACTACGCGCCGCTGGTCTCGGTGCGCGGCGCGCAGTTCAGCTGGACCCGCGGCCAGCCGCGCTATTTCCAGTCCTCCAACGTGGTCCGCCGCGGCTTCTGCGGTGACTGCGGCACCCCGCTGACCTACGAGGCCCCGGACGGCATGGCCGTGGCCGCTGGCGCCTTCGACGAACCCGAGCGCCTGCCGCCGACCCTGCAGTACGGCATGGAGCGCAAGCTGCCCTTCGTGGATGGCCTGGGCCTGCTGCCCGGCAGCCGCACCGAGGAGGACGTGGCCGCGCTGGAGTTCCTGGCCACGATCGTGTCCCACCAGCACCCCGACCACGACACCCCGCACTGGCCGCCGCGCACCCGTTCAGCGGAAGGATGAACGGCAGGTAGCGCCGGGCCATGCCCGGCGAAGGCGTGCGGACCAACGGTCCGCACCCACCAACCATAAATCCGGTGGGTGCAGACCAACGGTCCGCACCCACCAGAAGGGGTGGGTTTCACACCCACCGAGGGCGGTCAGAACGTGTAACGCACGCGGCCGTAGTAGTACGCGCCGTTGCTGCCGATCGGCGACAGCACGTCGTACGGCAGGTTGCCGTAGTAGTAGATATCGTCGTTGGACTTGTCCGGATAGTTGTCCGTCAGGTTCTGCCCGCCGATGGCCACGCTCCACTGCTTGTTGAAGCGGTATTCCACTTCGGCATCCAGCTGCCATTCGGCCTGGTAGGTCTGGCGCGGGATGTAGCCATCACCGAAGTTGAACACGCGGGTGGCACTGCCGTAGCGGTTCACGCGGCTGCTCAGCGACCAGTGGTCGTTGCTCCAGGCGGCCGACAGGCTGGCACGGGTACGCGGGGTCGCGTCGGTCAGCGTGTTGGTTTCTTCGATGCCGAACAGCACGTAGTCCGCGTCCAGTGCCTGCAGCTGGGCCGGGGTGGCCAGCACGTTCTTCAGCGTGGTCTTGGTGTAGGCGTAGGTGCCGGTCAGCAGCAGCTGGCCATCGCCCAGTGCCTGGCGCCAGTTGGTCACCAGCTCGGCACCGCGGGTGCGGGTGTCGGCGGCGTTGACGAAGAAGCTGGCGCTCTGCAGGCCGGTGACGCCGTAGTTGGCAGCCACGAAGTCGGTCAGCGCATCGCCGGTGATGCTTTCCGACAGCGCGATGCGGTCGTCGATGTCGATCTGGAAGAAGTCCAGCGACAGGTCGAAATGTTCACCGATGCGGCTGGTGAAGCCCAGCGAGGTGTTCAGCGACTTCTCCGGCTTCAGGTCCTGCGCGCCGAGGCCGCGGGCGATCGGGTTGTTGACCGACAGCAGGCGGCCCTGCACCAGCTGGCCAGCGGCGTTGTAGCCGGTGGAGGTGGATTCGTAGCCGATCTGCGCCAGCGACGGCGCGCGGAAGTTGTTGGAAATGGCACCGCGCAGGGCGAAGGCCGGGGTGAACTCGTAGCGCAGGCCCAGCTTGCCGGTCAGTTCGCCACCGAAGTCGTCGCTGTGCTCGTAGCGTGCGGCCAGGTCGGTTGAGAAGTGGTCGCCGAACTGGCTGGCCAGGCTGGCATAGGCACTGGCCACGTCACGCGCCAGCGACGCGGCATCCTGCGGGGTCAGGCCACCACCGGCCTGCGAGCCGGTCGGGCGGTCGGTGTACGGGCCGGCGGCGTAGCTGGACGGGTCGCCCGGACGGGTCTGGTAGCGCTCGTGGCGCACTTCCGCGCCCAGGCCCAGGGTGTGGGTGATGCTGTCGCTCTGCGAGAACACGCGGCTCAGGTCGAGGTTGCCCACGGTCTGTGCGTACTGGTAATCAGCGGTCTTGAAGCGGGTCGGGCTGGTCGGGCCCAGCGAGGCGTTGATCGAGTCGCGCAGGCGGTAGGTGAAATCGTTCTGGCCGTAATCCAGGCTGCCGTCGTAGCTCCACTCGCCCCACTGGCCGCGCACGCCGGCCACGGCCTGCACGTCGCGGTTCTCGCCTTCGGAAATCGGGCGGTAACCGTTCGGGTATACCTCCTTCCAGTTGGCGTCGCTGTCGGGGTAGCGGAAGTAGTTCGCGCCTTCGGTATCACGCTGGTTGAAGGTGCCGAACGCATAGAACGTGGCGGTCTTGCCCACCGGAATCTCGGTGTTCAGCCACAGGTTGATGTCCTTGCTGGCGCCATCGCCGAGCACGTAGTTGCGCTTGCCCTGCAGCGCCAGGTTGGCGTCGGTCTGGTCCCACGGCGGAATCAGGTCGTAGCCGGCGCGGTTGGTGCCGTTGCGCTTCTTGTATTCCAGGCCCACGCGCAGGAAGCCGCCATCCTCGCCCAGCGAGGTGCCGACCTTGGCGCTGATGTTGCCGGCCTGGCCATCGGTGAGGGTGCGGCCGATCGGCTTGAGGTCGGTGTGGTTGGCACCGTAGCTGGCTTCGATCTCGCCACCGTCGCCGCCGTTGTCCAGGATCACGTTGATCACGCCGGCCACCGCATCGGAGCCGTACAGCGCGCCGGCGCCATCACGCAGCACTTCGATGCGCTTGATGGCGCTGACCGGGATCGAGTTGAAGTCGACCGGGGTGGTGCCCTTGCCGATCTTGCTGTCAGTGTTGACCAGCGCGGTGTGGTGGCGGCGCTTGCCGTTCACCAGCACCAGCACCTGGTCCGGCGACAGGCCGCGCAGCTGCGCGGCACGCACGTGGTCGGCGCCGCCGGAGTTGGACTGGCGCGGGAAGTTGAACGACGGCAGCAGGGCCTGCAGCGCGCTGCCCAGCTCGCCGTTGACCACGCCGGCCTTGCGGATGTCCTCGGCGGTGAGCACGTCCACCGGCGAGGTGGATTCGAGCACGGTGCGGTCGGCGGCGCGGGTACCGGTGACGATCACCGTGTCCAGGTTGGTGGCCGCATCCTGGGCAGAGGCCAGGGCGGGGGACAGGGCGAGCGCGATGGCGAGGCCGAGCGGCGACGCGGACAGGCGGGGGGACATGCGGACTCCAGCAACTACGACGTGGGGAAGGGGCGGGGGAGAGATGGTTTCACTTACATCCATCCGGATGAAGCGATATATTATCTTGGCGTGAGGAGGGGGTGTGACGCAAGCCCCGCTTCCGATCGCATCAGCTGATGCCCCTGTGGCATGAGTGATTGGTTGCAACCGCAACCGAAACGCAGGTGTACCCTCCGTGCCCCTTCGACCCGCTTTTTCCCCTTCCCCGGAGTGCTGTCCCCCATGAAACACCTTGGCCTGATCTTTGCCGTGCTGCTGGCCACCAGCGGCTGCGCCAGCCTGTCCTCGAAGACACCCAGCGCCTACGCCGCCACCGCCGAGATGCAGGGCGATGCCGCGCGGCCGTCCAACGGCACGGGCTGGGTGCGCAGCGAGCTGTACTTCGGCGTGGGCGAGGAGCAGGGTGCCGGCGACCGTCCGCAGGCCGAGACCATCAGCGAGGCGCAGTGGCGCGCGTTCCTGGACAAGGAAGTGACCCCGCGCTTCCCCGATGGCCTGACCGTGTTCGATGCCTACGGCCAGTGGCTGTTCCGCGGCGATGCCTCGCCCAACCGCCTGCGCACCAAGGTGCTGGTGGTGCTGCATGAAGACAGCCCGCAGCGCCGTGCCGACATCGAAGCGATCCGCCTGGCGTGGAAGCAGCAGACCAAGCACCAGTCGGTGCTGTGGTCGCGGCAGGCGGTTGACGTATCGTTCTGACCTGGAGGCGCCAGCGTGGCGCCGCAGGGAGTGACGATGAAACACAGGGAATCCGTGGTTGGCCTGCTGCTGGCGGGCCTGCTGGTGCCGCTGGCGCACGCCGCTGACAGCGATGCGCCGTTGCGCTTCGAGGCAGCGCCCGGCGTTCGTGTGCAGGCCGAGGTCACCGAGGACGGCAGCATCGACGTGCAGCTTCTGCCCTCGGGCAGACGGCTGAGCCTGCCGGGTGCCCCTGATGCCGACGGCAATTCCCGGCTGTCGGCCGAGGATGTTGATTTCGACGGGCGTCCCGAGCTGGTGGCGCGGGCGTCGGTCGGCATGGTCAACGAAGCGGTGGCGGTGTATCGGTTCGATCCGGCCAGCGGCGGTTTCCGCGCGCTGCAGGCCGAAACCCACGGGCATGACAACTGTGGCGGCCTGATGGGCCTGACCGTCGACGCCGCCACGCACACCCTGACCAG
This sequence comes from Stenotrophomonas sp. S41, assembly GCF_016624625.1. NCBI lineage: Bacteria > Pseudomonadati > Pseudomonadota > Gammaproteobacteria > Lysobacterales > Lysobacteraceae > Stenotrophomonas > Stenotrophomonas sp. S41. The sequence continues at coordinate 7,255 of NZ_JACVTV010000139.1, forward strand.
CAGCTGCCGCAGTGGACCGATGTGGTACACGGATCAGTATCGGTTCGACGGTACGAAGTTGTACCTGTATCGCTCCGAAGACGTGCTGCGGCTGGGCGATGCGCTGGATGCCGCCCTGCAGTGGGAGCAGACCGACGAGCAGGGGCCGCTCGCGGTATGGCGGACCCACGATGTATCCGGCCATGTGCTGGAAAGTGCCATTGCCGATGGGTTGAGCGCGCCCGCCAGCGGCGAACCGCTGCGTGGCCAGCAGGCCACGGTGGTGTCCGCGCGCCTGTTCCTGTTCGACCGGCCCGGTGCCGCCAGCACCAAGCGCTACCTTGTGCAGGGCGATCGCGTGGAGATGCTCGATGAGCAGGACGGCTGGGTGAAGGTTCGTTACCGCAACCCGAAGCACGGCGCGATCGAGGGTTGGATCAACGTCAACGATTGACGCCTCGCCGGTCCGCAGTTTGCTCAACAAGGCGGTCGGCTTCTTGCCCACGGCGGCATCACCTGGCCGGGTCTAGCCTCGGGTTTCTCCCCCGAACCGGCTGTGCCCCCATGAGCAAGCGCGTTGCAGAGATCGTCATCGACACCCTCCAGCAGGCGGGTGTCCGCCGCTGTTACGGCATCGTGGGCGATACCTTGAACCACGTGACCGATGCGATGCATCGCAGCGACATCGAATGGGTGCACGTGCGCCACGAAGAGGTCGCTGCCTTTGCCGCTGGTGCCGATTCGCTGGTGAGTGGACAGCTGACCGCCTGCGCGGGTTCCTGCGGGCCGGGTGGCCTGCACTTCATCAACGGCATCTTCGAAAGCAACCGCAACCGCGCGCCGATGGTGCTGATCGCCAGCCAGATCGTCACCAGCGAACTGGGCATGGAATTCCCGCAGGAAGTGGATTTCAAGGCGGTCTACGGAAGCTGCACGGTGTTCTGCGAACAGGTGCACAGCCCCGAACAGGCGCGACGCGTGGTGGCACTCGCCTGCCAGGCGGCGATCAGCCGCCGCGGTGTGGCGGTGGTGATCCTGCCGGCGGATATCAGCGAGGCCGAGGTGAAGCACGATGTGCCGTTCTCGGTGCACTACGCCCAGCCGGTGCTGCGCCCGTCCGACGCTGAGCTGCAGCGCATCGCCGAGCTGCTGGGGCAGGGCAAGCGCATCGGCATCTATGCCGGTGCCGGCTGCCAGGGCGCGCATGCGCAGCTGCTGGAACTCGCCCGGCGGTTGCAGGCACCGGTGGCGCACACCTCACGCGCCAAGGATTTCGTCGAGCCGGACAACCCCTACAACATGGGCATGACCGGCATCTTCGGCATCGAGTCGGGCTTCCACACGCTGATGGAGTGCGACACGCTGCTGCTGCTCGGCGCCGACTTCGCCTGGGGCCAGTTCTATCCGGACAAGGCAACGATCATCCAGGTCGACCGCGATGGCAGCCACCTGGGCCGTCGCCACCCGGTCAACCTCGGCGTGGTCGGCGACATCGCACCGACCCTGGACGCGCTGCTGCCGATGCTGCCGCCACGCGAGGACAGCACGTTCCTCGACGAATGCATCACCCACCGCGACAAGGCGCTGCAGAAGCGCGAGCAGGAAGAACAGCCCGGCGAAGGCGAGCTGATCCATCCGCAGCACCTGACCGCGCTGCTGTCGAAGCACGCCAGCGACGATGCGCTGTTCACCGCAGACGGTGGCTCGCCGATGGTCTGGGTGCTGCGCCATATCCGGGTGAACGGCCGCCGCCGCACCCTGACCAGCCTGCTGCACGGCACGATGGCCAACGCGATGCCGCAGGCGCTGGGCCTGCAGAATGCGTTCCCCGGCCGCCAAGTGATTTCGCTGTCCGGTGATGGTGGCCTGGCGATGCTGCTGGGCGACCTGCTGACGGCGGTGCAGGAGAACCTGCCGATCAAGGTGGTGGTGTTCAACAACGGCTCGCTGAACTTCGTCGAGCTGGAGCAGAAGGTGGAAGGCCTGCTGGACAATTACACCGATCTGAAGAATCCCGATTTTGGCCGCCTGGCCGAGGTGATCGGTTTCCACGGCCGCACGGTGACCCGCAGCGAGGACCTGGAGGAGGCGGTGCTGGACTTCCTGGCCCAGCGCGGGCCGGCGTTGCTGGATGTGCATACCAGCCGCGCGGAGCTGGTGATGCCGCCGCAGATCGAGGCGAAGCAGGTGGCGGGCACGGCGTTGTATGCGGCCAAGGCGGTGTTGAATGGCCGCTTCGATGATGTGAAGCACCTGCTGGTGGACAACTTCCTGAAGAAGTGAGGGTGGGTTTTGATGCAGGGCTGCGCCCTGCACCTGCCGAATCAACGTCAACGTCAAAAGCGGGCTATTCGTGGGTTGGCCGGGTGGGTCCGGTTGAGGGGGACGCCGTAAACCCCCAGACCGGCCCAGCCGCTGGCGGCTGTGCGTTCGGGCGCTTGCGAAGCAGTGCTT